>CAYWXC010000009.1:0-12312 GCA_964462345.1 Microcaldota archaeon
CCAATATCTCCAAATGAGCTTAAGCTTGATCCTAAAGAGATACAATATTCGTCTTCCTTCTCTATTGGAGAGATTCTAAAGCTCGTAGATGAAGATCCTGAAAAGTTTAGCCCAACATTCATAGCTGCAATAACTGAATTTGATAAATCCCTATCTTCATAATTCCTTCATTATATCTTCTATCTGCAGACTATCTGATTTTGTAAATTCATTTATCAATATTGTTGCGTATGCTCCTGAAGGTATAGAGAATTCAAATACTGCATCCGACTCTTCAACCGAATACGAGAAATCCTTGAATTTATAAATCAATGGCCTTACGGTCCCTTTCATGCTCAGCTCTGGCATTCCTTTGATCTTGAAATCTTCTGTGTTAAGCCCTAGCTTATCCATCACTTTGGTCTCGTACTTGCCCAGTAAGGATTTATCTGTCTCATATCCAACAAGTGGTCCGGTAGGAAATTTTCCCTCTTTCCCTAAACTCCCAATATCCGGAAATCCGTAAAAATTCTCTCCGCACATTGCACCACTTTCAAAATCTCTTTTACTAACCCTTTCTTGCAGTGCGGCATTGAATATGAGTGCTTCTACAGAGTGTACAAATATAAGGGAGAGCGCCCTAGGAAGCTTTCTTATCGCATTTGCGTAATTCTCGTATTTGGATAAGTAATCGAGCATGCTTCTTTCTGGCTTGAGGTATCTTGGAAAACGCCCAAGAGCCCTCTTAAAATCCATCGTATCCCGAAGCTCTTTCCTAGCCTCAACCGCTTCCTGGTTGTTCTCTCCATCTGTCTCTGTAAGGAAGTCCAAAGCCGCTTCCTTGAACTCATTCTTAAGTATGTGCATACCAACTCTGAAATTGTTCATGCGCACAGACCCGAATCTCTGCCTGTCGAAATAATTCAGAGAGATTCCGTTAAGTTCATTAAATATATTTTCTATCTTAGCTCCATCGCCTTCGATATCCCTGATTTTTATCTTAAATCTGTTCCCAAGGTTGCTACCAAGCTCAACTCCATTGGATCTCCAAGCCCCATTAATGCCGATATCCTTTATATGTATATTTTCCATTCTTTCGGGGCTTGTTCCATAAACGCTTGCCAGCTGAACGGATATAGAAACCTTATCTTTCGTTCCAGCATGGCTGATTGATTTCTTTCCCCTTCCGGATCTCTTTGATATCTCCCTAAGGGCTCTTATAGTATCCCACTCTCTTTTCTGGAGCACGAATGTCGTGAACTTCCCATCTTCAACCTCTTCCTCAATCTCTCCCTTGTTATATCTCCTATCAAGCTCGAGAACTGTGCCATTTGGGGTTATCTCCATTACAATGAAATCTTCTGGGCTCGACTTGACCTTGCCACCTATTCCTGAAGAACTGCTTAAAGTCAGCATGAATACCGCTATTATAAGCTTGCAATAGGATAATAAGTCAAAGCCCTCAAAAACCAAAAATTCCGCTATCTACTAACTATTTTAAGCATTGCCTTTCTAATCTCTTATCAACGCAGCAAGAGGCGTTGTATTTGAAGAATGAATCCTTTGCCGAAAAGTTTCTTTATAGGCTTATAAAGAAGCACATATCTGGTAGCACCATGAGCTCAGCCCTTGAGCGGGCGAAGACCATAAACGACAAGAGCATACCTACTACAATAACATTCCTTAGCAATGTTCCTGAGAATAAAGCAAAGGCAAAGTACGTAACATCTACTTATATAGAATTAATAAGGAGAATCTCAAGATCTGGGCTCAGGGCCTCGATACAGGTTCCGCTGATACAAGTGGGTTCACGTATCGATAGAGAGGCAAGCTTTTTCAATTTCACCGAGATTCTGGAAGCCGGAAAACGCTATGGGGTCTTCATATGGGCAGAGACTGAAGATCCATCATTGCTCTCCCAGCTTAAGGAATCACGGGGTTTCGGCCTCGCGACGACATTGGAGAATGCGAGAGAATATGTAAAAACCCATAAGTCCTCTTCTCTTAAGATTCTCTTTGATGGATTCGCAGAAAAGCTCGATCCAAAGGCTGAGCATAAGAACATAGATTTGGATGAGATAGAATTGCTCTCAAAGAATGCAAAGATGCTTGTACTCTCATTCCTTCCTGAGAAGCACCTCTGGAAGCTTCTGAAGAAGCAGAAATCCAGGAAGAGCCTCATATTCGAAGTTCAGCTAGGCTCTAGCATAAGGAAGCTTCAGAAGGTGCAGAAGAAAGGAACTAAGGCCTGCATTTATATCCCATTTGGCAAGGACTGGGTTGAATACGCTATGAATAATGTTCCTGAAGGATACACCAGGTTCCTTGCAGGGAACCTGCTCAATGAAGGCGCATAGTGGTTTTAATGCTCTCGCAAACTAACAATATAAATAAGGATGAACGGGATATTCTGGTTACTGGAGGGAGTGGCAGGCTTGGCAGGGAGCTTATAAAAGAGCTACTGAAAAAAGGCTTCACTGTGAGGGCATTAGTTAGAAACAAGGAGTCGTGCATCCACCTGCCTTCTGGTGTCATACCCTACGTTGGCAACATCAACGACCTTGCCCTTATACAAAGGGCATGCAAAGGAACCAAGGCAGTTTTCCATCTTGCCGCGATTGTTAGCGAGTACAAATCCAATGCTAAAGATATAATATCAATAAATTACGATAGCACTGTTATGATAGCTAAAGAATGCGAAGCCAATAAATCAAAGCTGATATTCGCCAGCACTGTCGATGTCTATGGAAAAAAGAGAAAAGGACGATTGACAGAGGACTCTATGGCCAAGCCAACAGATATCTATGGGCATAGCAAGATGCTCGCAGAGAGGGCCGTTGCCGCATCAGGTGCTGAATTCACCATATTGAGGATAGCAACAATGTATGGCAGCAGCTACGACAGCGCATTCTTCAAAGTGCTTAGGGCAATAAGCATCGGCAAGGCATATATAATTGGCAAGGGCAACAATAAGCTCTCGATGGTATCTTCGGGAGATGTTGTCAGGGCAATGTTATCTTCTATCGAACACGGAAAGAATTCAATTTATAATATATCTGACGGAACCTCTTTCTCCCAGCGGGATCTTTTCAATATAGCTGCAGATCTTTTAAAAGTGAGGCGGCCTTCGAAGAAGCTAAGCGAGATAATAGTCAGGATAGTTGCAAAGAAATATGGAATAGACAGCGACGAGCTCAGATTCATAACAAGTGACAGGGATGTAAGCATAGATAAAGCAAAATCCGAGTTGGGGTTCGTTCCAACCACAGATATAAATGGAGAAGGTCCAAGAATAGTTGAAAGATTTCTTGCAAAGTATGGAAGTTCTATTTCACATGGTTGATATGATGCAGATAAAAATAGGAAAGACTGAGAAGTACATTTACGAGAAGCTCGAAGAGAAGGGCGCTCTCTTATTCAGCGTCATAGATCCTGTCGATTACGATACCCCTGAGCATGGCATTAAGACTGCAATAGGTGCTGCAGAAGGCGGAGCCGATGCCATATTGATAGGCGGAAGTACTGGTGCACAGGGAGAGCTTCTTGAGGTTGTCTCAAAAGGCATAAAGGACAAGGTCGATGTGCCTGTGATACTATTTCCAGGAAATATAGCTACTGTTACTCGAAATGCGGACGCTTTCTACTTTCTCTCCATGCTCAATGCAAGGAATCCATATTGGATAACACAGGTCCAGACTGTAGGAGCTCCTCTAATTAAACAGCTTGGAATAGAGCCCCTTCCAGTAGGGTATATCGTAGTTGCTCCGGGAGGAACAGTCGGATGGATAGGCGATGCAAACCTAGTTCCAAGGGAGAAGCCAAAGATAGCATCCGCTCTTGCGCTTGCTGGCCAGTATCTTGGGAACAGATTCATAATAACGGATGTTGGATCAAACCCACAATCCTTTGGCGAAGGGCCTGTGCCTTTCGAGATGATTAAAGAAGTGAAGAAGACCATAGATGTCACTTACATAGTCGCGGGAGGAATACAAAATGGCGACGATCTCAGGAATACAATAAAGGCTGGGGCAGACATAGTGCAGATAGGTACAGCAATAGAAAAATCCGACCAGGCAAAATCAAAGACTGAATTCTTTGCTAAGACTATCCGGGAAGAAGCTAGGAAGAGAAAGAAGGCTTAAAGATGAGAGAGATAACTTCAATAGAACTCAACCTGCTTGTCAGAGAGCTTCGGGATAAGATCATTGGCTCAAGGCTTAGAAAGTTCTACGACCTCGGAAATGACTCGTTCAGATTTGTCTTTTACAAGGAAAACAATATTCTCATATACCTAATGCTTGGCAAGACAATAAACGAGACAAACTTCAGCGAGGAAGCTGGAGAGGCTACCTCATTCGCATTGTCGATACGGAAGCGTGTCTTGAATTCAAGGCTTACTGATTTCAGGCAGCTCGGCATGGATAGGATACTGCTTTGGGGATTCACTCACCCTGAAGAATACTCTCTTATTATAGAAATGTTCGGAGAAGGCAATTTTATTATTGTAAACAAGCATGGCATAATAGAGTCTTGTTACAGGAACACATCGCATAAAGGGAGGGAGGTACGCTCTGGAAAGAAGTATGAGATACCGGCAAACGAAGGCATTACCTTCGAGAACATAGATAAGGATTATATCTCCAAAGCTGTTGCCGAAGCAGGCAAATCCGAATCAAAGCTAATATCTGCTCTCTCTTCCGTGCTCAACATAGGCCCAATATATCTTGAAGATATTATTCTGAGGGCAAAGCTCGATCCGAAAGGAAGCGCTAGCGAGGGAGTAGGAAAACTTGAGAATGCGCTCAACGAGTTCTTTGAGAATATCCGTGAGCCAAAGCCAAGAGTTTATCTTAAAGAAGGGGAGCCATACGATTACTCCATATTGCCACTTCTGAAGTACGAAGATATGGAATTTAGGGAATATGAAAGCATAAGCATGCTTCTTGAGGATCTCTACTTCAATGAGCGAAAGAAGGTCGAGGATAAAGGCGCAAGGAAGAGAAAGGAGCTCGAGGCATCGATAGCCAAGCAGCGGGAAGCCCTAACCGAGCTTCAAAAGTCTGGAGAGAGATACTCTCTTATTGGTAAAAAGATATTCGAAAGGATGAATGAGATTAATATTCTTATCTCTTACATTAACTCAAACAGGCGAGCAACACTCGATGAGCTGAATGGCGTTGCCCAGGCTTACGGGATTAAGATAGAATCCATTGATCTCGCAAAGAAGGAAGTAAAGGTAAATATTGATGATTGAATGATAAAGGTAACAATATTGGGGACCGCAGGTTCATCTCCGGCAAAGGATCGTGGAATGCCTTCGGTAGCAATGACATATGAGGGAGATACTCTTCTCTTCGATTGCGGGGAAGGCACTCAGATGCAGATGCTGAGGTTCGGTGTCAATCCTTCAAAGATAAAAGCGATCTTTCTGAGCCATATCCATGGGGATCATGTTATTGGAATAGCTGGTCTCGTAAGAACCATGGCATTAAATTCAAGGCAATCAGAACTCAAAATTTTTGTACCTGCTGGTTCTGAAAGGGCGGTCAAGAGCCTTCTCTCATTTGACAAGGCGATAATAAGCTATGAAATAAAGGTGATAGGCATAGCTGGAAGAGAGATCTACAAGGCAAAGGATTACTCTATAGCCGCGTTCAAGCTGGAACACACAATGCCTACTTATGGGTTTGTTTTCAAGGAAAAGGACAAGAAAAAATTCATCAAGGAAAAGTGCAAAAAGCTCGGCATCAAGGGCACAATGTTTTCTGAGCTTGAGAAGAATGGTTCATTGAAGCTAAACGGGAAGAAGGTAAGCATTGATGATGTAACTGTGTCAAAGCCAGGCCGTAAGATCGTTTATGTTACTGATACAAGGCCAACACGTCAGACGGTATCAAATTCCAAGAATGCGGATCTGATAATACATGAATCCTCGTACATGAATAATGAACGGGATCTTGCTTTATCAAGAAAGCATTCGACATCCAAGGAAGCTGCATTGATAGCAAAGAGAGCAAAGGCAAAAAAGCTTGTATTAACCCATATCAGTGCAAGGTATCGGAATCCAGAAGATCTTCTTGAGGATACAAAATCAATATTTCCAAACACTGTTGTAGCAAAGGATGGATACGATATATTTATTTAGTTTCCCGACAAATGAATAAACATTCTTATTTGGAGGCATCGTCTAGTGGTAGGATGACAGATTGACATTCTGTAGGCCCGAGTTCGATTCTCAGTGCCTCCATCTTAAGGGACTATTTCTTCAGCATCGATAATATTGCCTTATTGTTTCTATTCTCCTCTATCCAAATTTTTTCTCATTCCTAAAGTTCCCCGTATCATCTCTGAGATTCTCGCTTGGAGTCTCCTTTGTTTCCCATCTACACTCTCTTTCGTTCCAGATAAATATTCTGAGATTTCCATACCAAACATTTATCATTCTGTCTATAGATAAATCCACTAGCGAGGTCCTAAAGATTCTCTCAATACCTATTCTTTTTAAGGCATCTCCAATACTATTCATTGAATTTAATGTTCCAACAGTATCATCCGCAATAACGATTGCCTTTTTAAGGTTATTTTCCAGAACCATGAGCTCACTTTCGGGAATGTAAACCTTATTCTCCATGCTGCTGCCATTGCTAAATGTTATAGAGTGCCTTGTTGAGTATGAGAGAAATGCTGGATCTGCTTCACAATCCTTTTCCTTTAGATACGATATAATTGCAGCAGCATAAGGCATACCGGAGACCATATTCGCCGCAACTATGACCTTTTTCTCCCTAACTATCTCTGAGAAGATCCGTATATTGCTTCCATATACTCCTCCACAAAATAGAATCCCGATATCCCCCATTCCCCTCCATCCTGCATCTTCCATCTCCCTAAATACACTCTTATCTGGCTTGGAAAATACTCCTACAAATTCATCGAACATCCTTCTTACTTCCTTCAAGGCAGCGCTCCTATCCTTATTTGACTCATCTATTGCATCATACCATCTTTCTCTTACATATCTCTTTTCTGGTAGTCTCGTCATGTTTACGCTTCATTTACAATCTTAAGTATCAGCTTCCCTAATCTTGTCAATCTCGCCTCTGAATTATCAAATTCTATCATTCCGAGTCTTTGCAAAACTTTAGCATTGAATTTGAGCGTAGAAAGAGGTATGTCATATTTATCAGAGAGACTTGACAGTAAAGGTGTAATGTACTCAAAACCCCTTATGCTAGAAAGGATCAGCATCTGGTTTTTATTAAGTGACTTTAACAAGATTGCCTTTAGCCCATTTTTATTGACGCTGTACAACTGCCCCTGCAATATGCAAGAACAGTCTCTTTGTGTTGGCTGGGCATCACATTCACTCAATTACACATTGTTGATTCATATCAGATATATATGTATTTTGGGCAACTTCATTTGTCCAATGTATTTCGGAACATCCTATACAATCTAGTTATATAATTTATTTCTTTATGCTGATTTAATCTTGATAAGATGGCTAACCAATGGTATGTGATTGCGGGAGCTCCTTCTTCTGGGAAAACTACGATAATAAATGAGCTGGGGCTTCTCGGATATACCATCATTGAGGAAGCCGCGCGGATTCTTATAACTTCCAATCTTGAGAAGGGAATTTCTATCGAAGAGATGCGGAAGGATGACAAATCCTTCCAGAAAGAGATAATGGATCTCAGGCTCAGGCTCGAGGGAGACGCTCCATCAGACTCGCCTGCTTTCTTTGACACTGCGATACCTGACAATCTCGCTTATTATAAATTATGTGGCTTGGATACCGCGGAGATAGAGGAATTTTCCAAAGACAGATATAAGAAGATCTTTCTTCTTGAACCCCTTCCTCTGGAGAAAGATGGCATTAGAGTAGAGGATGAGATGAAAAGACGGGAACTTTATGATACTATATCCGAAATCTATTCAAGAATAGGGTATGAACTGATAATGGTGCCAAGCATGCCTGTCAAGGAAAGAATCTCTTTCATACTATCGAATATCAGTAATGATATGTAACAGTGACGTTGTCTATTGCTTCGTGCGTTGGGTTGGTATTTCCTATGGCAATGCTGACCTTCGAAGGCAATACTGGGAACGAAGCCTCTTCAGAAGCACCTATGCTTTTCGTACTGCTGTATTGTATTCCGTGCGAGCTCCACGATACCGTAACATTCGCATATTGGCTATAACTTCCACTCAATTCTATTGTTAGATAGCCTGCATACTCTATATTGATTACAGACAAAGATGTCAGGGACCCAGAAGGCTGTATTAATGTTTGGTTCTCTATAAGAATTTTGCTCCCGCTTAGGTTAAGATAAGAGCTTAGGCTCGATACTTCGCTGCTCTTATTCACGAGTTCGTTCTGCAATTCCTGCACGTAAATGGAATTTGATGTTGAATCATTTATAGAATTGATTGCATTACCAATCGATGGAATCTGCACAGATCCATTCTGTTTGAATGAGGCTATTATAGAATTTAGTTTCTGGCTCTCGCTGGTAAGATTGCTTATCTCTCCCTGGATTGATTCCGCCTGCGCCTCAAGCTGCTGAAGCTCTGTATTTGATGTTATAATATTCACAGGTGATGTGTTTGATGAGATAATGTTCGAAGAGGTAATCTGTGAATTAGGAAGCTTGCCATCTATAGTTGATATGAAAGAAGTAACAGAGCTATAATTGTTTCCTAGATAGACTGCTATCACTGTTGCCATCATGAGAAACAATATTATCAGGAGCCCAGTCTTGGGCGATTTATCTCCTTTCGTAGAATCACCGCTGCATTACTCCTGATATGCATCATATATTATTTAATCTTACCTTAAGTTCCTCTGCGCCAAGTCTCGTTGTTAGGAGTGGTATCTTCTCTATTTGCGATATCTTTATCGCAAGCTTATCAACGCTGTCAATATTCTGTATCACAACTATCTTTGGTTTTATCGGAGCTACTCGTATTACAACCATTGGGGACCTTCCAGTGCTTACCTGGTCGAATACGAATGCCCTCTCATTTGTGGTTCCGAAGAGCCTAGGATACTCGTTTGGTGATATCTCAAGTATCACTCTCAGGCTGTCTATAAGTGTATATCCAAAGAGTTTTATCGAGTCAAGCTGGTTTGGGTTTGATATCACCTTTGCGTCAAGCAGCCTTGCAAAGTCTGTTCCTGATATCGGCGCAGCAAAATCCTTTATAAAGTAGTATGAGCCCTCTTCCGACTCCTTGCTGAACTTTTCCAGATTCCTTATTACTTCCCCTCCTCTTTGATTATCAATTGTAAACAAGGCAGTAATGAATCTCTTGATTATCCCTACACCTGGACTTGTCCTTCTGTTGCCTTCGTAATCGCTTATTGTTGATGTAGATATCTTTAGATGCTTTGCAAGCTCTATCTGTGATATTCCAAAGAGCTCTCTCCACTTCTTCATCGTGCTTCCTGGACTCTCAGATAATGCTATCTCACCTGCTATCCTCTCTTGAAGCGTATCCATAGTTATAATAGGAAGAGAATGCTTATTAAATATATTGACGAAGTCCAATTAGACGATATATTTATTGGTTACTATCCTCTTTTCTTTCTTTTTTTGCTTCTTCTCTGGACAGGCTTTTTATTGCTCTTTCTCTCTTTCTTCTCGTAGCTTTCATACATGTTCTTTACTTTTTCCTCTTCCCCTTCCTTGTCCTTCTTGGTCCTGCTTATTGCTCCCCAGATCATAAGTGCTATAGCAGCAATCAGCATTACTGCAGGAATCAAGCTCTCAAGCGCTATATTGTTCAATGCAGGATTGCTTGTAAGCTGCGCAAGGCTCTCGGTTATTATGTCTATCTGGCCTATGGAAGCGTTCTGATCTCTCGCATTCTCAAAAATAAGATGATATCTGCCTGGAGGGAGCGTATTTGAGGAATTCAGCCCATACACAATCCTGCTTCCATTTGAGCCCGGTATTGTGCTATTCTCTATTGCAAATATGACACCTTTCCCTTCGAGGGCACTCACATTTGCCAAGAGGCTCTGATTCATGCTTATCTCATTGCTCAAGGCATTGAACGCTGACTGGTTTATCAGGTAAATGTTTACTGGAATGCTTGAGTTGTATGTCATTGTCAATTGGCTCGTATTTGCCAATGGTATGCTATAATCAATCTCTGTATGTGGCTTAAGCATAGCCGAGTATGTATATACATTAGGGTTAACGGTGCTAGAGACACCGCCAGATATGAATATTGACGATACGAAGAATAATACTAATAGCAGCAATCCTACAAGAAGAAGCCTTCTATCCATCAAAAATACCTTTCTTTTCCGCTCTTTAGTAATTAATATATATCAATTGCACTAATTATTAAATCATTGTACAGCTACTTATTAGGCTAAAAGAACTAGGTAATCTCTAATGAAGTCAACAACAAAAGGAACCGACGAAGCCGTTTCTGCAAGCAACAATATACGCATGTATGCGATAATCGCTGCCTTTCTGGTATTGATCTCCATACTTGCATTCCTAATGATTCCTGGGGGCTCCAGGCTAAACAAATGCGTTTCTATACTTCTTGGACAGGATAGATACACCTGCTTGTCTGAACTAGCACTTTCCACAAACAACGCATCTGTATGTGGTTACTTAAACAGCTCATACAAGTCCTCATGCTATTTGAATGTTGCTGAGAAGTATGCGAATGCCAGCGTATGCACAAAGCTCTCCTCTTCCGACAGGGTCTCGTGTGTTATGAATGTGTCTTACGCAAATCAGAATTATCATGAATGCAGCCTTATTAACGGTTTAAATGAAAGCGCATGCATGCAAAGAATAGCGCTTAACACATACAACACCAGCATATGTGATGCAATCTCGAATAAGAGCGCAGGCACAGAATGTATAAATTCTCTTAATCTGGCAAATGCATTGGTAAAAGGCAATGCCTCATACTGCTCATCACTTCCAGAGAACAGCAATAGTTCAACAACTTCTACAATATTCTCAGCACTCTCTTCCCACAACCTCTCAAGCGGCATGAGTTTATACTTAAATTACATCTTATCTACTGAAAACGGGACAATGACTCCTAAAGATTTCTGCTATTATTATGTTGGGATCTCATCACTCAATCAGAGTGATTGCTTGCAGATATCAAATCAGAGCATCCAAAAATCCTGCGCTTCAGAGGTAATTCCAATCAACAACTCAATATACTCAAACATGACTGCTGTTAATTATACCCAATTAATAAATTCATGCATCGCAGCTGGTTTGAATAGCACATGTGACTCGATAGCATTGGCGCACGCTCTTGTGGATATGAATCTGACAGAGTGCTCTCAGCTGCCTTCCAATATCTCTGAAACATGCTACATGTCCATAGCAGAAAGGCTTGGCAATGTGAGCGATTGCGGCTACATAAAGAATACCTCTCTCAACGATCTCTGCGTAATGAGCGTGAACTACAACTCTTCTTCATAATCTGTTGATGCTTAATGAACTGCATAATATCCTGCATAAAAAACAATCCTAATGGAAAATCCTATAGCGCCATTTACTCCGAAGGATCATCAATTTCTTTGATTGAATGCAAGAGTGCTAGCGAGCTCTCTGCTGGCGAATGCGCAACTCTTGGTGAAGATGGGTACTTGGTTGCGAGTGATGGTAATGATTGCAATGCTATTAAAACATGCATAACTGAAGAAGTAAGCAAGCGAATAAATTCATCTCTCAGAAAAAATGCATACAAATCAAGATTTACTGAGCTTAATGAAACAACATCTTTGATGTGGGATAAGTTAGGCAAAGCAGCATCCCTCTTTCTCAGGAAACTCCTTCATGGTGCACCAATAATCATAAGATTTCATAACGATATAGATGGTGCTTGCACGGCATATGTTGTCTATAAAGGAATACTTGATTTCTGCAATTCCAACTTCAAGTCGCAAAAGCAGAACATAGTATGGATAATGCACAAAGGAGTTTCTTATTCTCCATCAGATGCTTCTTCAGATCTCTTGATAGCTAACAACTATTCATCAGTGGAGAAGCCATTACTTCTGATCATGGATTTCGGCACCTCTGATGAAAGCAACAAAGGCATACCTTTCGTTAAGGATGACTTTGATATAATATGGCTTGACCACCATCCGATAGAGGATGGGTTTATTGGAAAAGAGTTGGAGCATTACATAAATCCATGGCAATTCGGCATGGACTCCAATTACCCTGCTGGCTTCCTTGCATGTTCTTTCGTAAGAAGCTTTTCAGGGATAGAAACTGGTTATATTGAGAGAGCTTCCCTATATGGGGATTACAGCAAGTACTATCTTCCAGATGG
>CAYWXC010000010.1:0-11803 GCA_964462345.1 Microcaldota archaeon
TCAAAGAGCGAAGCACGACTCTCTCAAGAATCGCAAGGCAGATAGAGAGCAAGGAGAAAAAGAAGTTTATTGGAAGGATAGAGGAGGTTCTCGTAACAGAGCAAAACAAGAAATCCGCAGCGGGGAGGGATGAGAATTACAGGGCAGTTGCTATAATGGGAAACGCAGTCTCGGGAGAAGTCGTAAAGGTAAAAATCACTGGAAATTCTTCTGCATGTCTGGTTGGGGATATCTATTAGAATATCCATTCTATAAATCATTTTACATTTAGTCTGGAGTTAATTTCTTTTATTTTACTTATTACTTGTTCATGTTTTTTATCTCTGAGTAAGGATCTAACTTCTATAGCTGCACCTTTAAAATCTGGTAATTCAGAAGAGCCGTCAAACCGTTCTAAAGCGATAAGCGCAGCAGTATTGGCTATAAGTGTGTTTACTGCCCCGTCCGGAGCATCTAAATCCAGTACTCTAAGCGTGTATTCTATCCGATCTTTAGCATTATTCCTTGATGGTATTAACTCTTCAAGCCTTGCGGGCCCTCTAAATCCAAAACTTTCAAAAGTTATCCTTATCTTAGTTACTTCCCCACGATATAATAACGCCATTTCTGTGCCGGCATTTAATATGGAGACTTCATCTATTGTTTGTAATGTATTATTTTTTCTAATGAGGCCTCTTACGAAGAGACCCCTTGCCACATTAGTAATACCAATCTGATTTAATAGTTTGTAAGCTTCAGCAACGACTGCTGGTGGTACTATCTGATTGCAACCCAGAAGCTTTACTGTCAATTCTGTAGGTTCTATGGGATTTGTCATTGGTCCTATTATGGCATTCATAGTGGAAATACGGTGCTCTCTCTGACCTGAAACATGTATACATTTGTAACGTGTGTCAATAGATTCGGTGTAGCTCAGATTTGATCCGTTAAGGTATTGTATAACTCTTTCAGGGCCGGTTCGTGTATCAATTCCAACATACTCAAAAAAGTCTGAACTTCCTGTCCGTTGCTGATTGCTTTTTGGCCCATGCGAACCATGTTTTACTACTTTCAAGCCACCAGATGCAGCAAGTATTGCAGAAGCGGAACTTATATGAAATGTTTGTAAATTATCATCGTGAACTGTTGCAATATTATCTCCACCCATACCACAATTGTCGCAGACATCAAAACCTGTTCTTATAAAACCATGGCTAGCATTTCCTATATCATAATCCATTATTGCTGCTACAATCCCAGCTACTTGTTGATAACTCCCTATTTGAAGATATGTTGCGCGATTATGTATTGCCTGTACAGCTATGGAAGCCTGTACTTTTGCGAGTTCTATATTATCTCCGAAGATCCTTGCAAGTGAACTATTACCTAATAATACGTCATAATATGGATATATTAACCACACCCCAACAACATATCCGAGATCAAAATCTAAGGGTTTATTTGTTCCAGAATATCCTTTGACTATGTAGTTTGGGAGTCTACTTGTTCCATTTTCTACTTTTATCCCTCTTGCAGCCATCTTTTCTACAAGTTGTTCTGGAGCATATATCGGAGCGTTATGTGCTCTTAATAAAGTGCTCATCAAATCAATAAGTACCTTCTAATAAATGTATATAAACATTCTCTACATAATAAATCGGCGTTTATTTTTGTCTACATTGCAATACTACCTTTTGATAAAACAGGGGGGACAGAATATTGGAATATGTAGCAATTAGAGAGTCTCAGAAAGATTACCAACCAAATCTGCTAAGTTTCTTGGAACTTTTGTCAATAGAATACCATAAGATTCCTTTTTCTTGTTTGGTGCTGCAACCTATGGGAAGTCTAAATAGCATATAAATAGAAACCGCACATAATTCTTAATAATTAGTAAGGCTATGATTTAGTTGGTGGATAGATGGGGCACATAACCACTAAACCTCAAAGATCAATAGCGACAATGGTGGGAGAATTAGATGCTGCTAAATATGTTGGTAAGGATACTACTTCTTTATTAATAATAAATCATATATTATCCCTTGTTTCTGATAACAGACGCAATGATCTAAGTACATTATTCCAGAGAAGCCAACTACATGTTCTCTTCGCAGTTGATAATCTCGGTATTGCATCTGTCCGGACTGGAGATGAAGGGATGCGAGTTGCACATTGTGCTGTCTTTAACAACTCAGAGGCAGCTGTGAGAGCAATAGGAAATATGTCGGTTGCTTTATTAACGGATAAGCATGAATATACTGTTGCTCATGCTGCTGTAGCATCTACTGAGTCAGCAGCTCTTAAGATATTAACTAATCCAGATCTAACTGGGATCAAAGGCCCTTATGGCAAGACTCTATTATATTTTGCCGTACAATACTGGCGCAGCGTGGCAGAGGAGGTGGTTAATAACCACCCAGAATTAAGGGAGATTAAGGATGATAATAGGATAACAGTAAGGCAATTGGCTTTGCAAGAATGGGGAGTTATTCCAAGAAGCCCGGAGGACAAGGCAAAACTCCTTAGTGATGCTTTACGTATGGGTGTAGAACATGGGTAAAAGACAATCAAGAGGTTCTAGTGGTAGGGCTATAGTGAGCGCCCACATAGCAGACGTATTACGCCAACAAGCCAGGCCGCTATCTTTAGCAGCGATACAGGCTGGCCTTGTAAGAATTACCTCTGAAGAAATTGGTAAGAAGAGCATAGCGCGTCTGCTGCATCTCATGTGTAGGGAAGGAACAGTCTCGGTAAAGGATGGACTCTTCTCATTGAGAAGGTAAGAGAAACTTTGTTATTTGGTGATGTAATCTCTATTGTAACTAAGCGCCAGCAGCTGGATTTAGGGCGACTGAGGGGAGATCTTGATACGATGAGGAACACCATTGTATTTGGTCTTATCCAAAGAAGTGGATATGCTACCAATGAAGCCGTGTATGTTCCCGGCGGTGTCCACATTAATGGATTTACTGGAAGTCTCCTAGATTATTTATTAATATCTAGAGAGAAAGCTGATGGAACTGCAGGGAGGTGGGATGATGAGAGAGAGCAACCTTTCTTTAGGGAATCAGCAACAGTACTTAGACGAGTGGAGAGGGCACCATCTCCAAGCACACTTCCAATTAGACTTGTCAATAGAAATGATGAAATTAAAGATAGATACATAGCTGCGTTACGTATTTTGTGTGGTGGGGGTGACCAGCGTAATGAGTATGGTACTGTGGCGCTTTTAGATATAGAGACGTTGCGGAACATTTCTTTAAGGGTGCATTATGGCAGGCAAATTGCAGAGAGCAAGATCCGGGATAACGGAGAAAAAGGGATGCATCTAAGAGAATTATCAAGAAGAGAAAAGTGGGAAGATGTACGCGAAGCTCTCAGAGATCTGTCCAGAGAAGCTACTGTTCTATCTGATGTTCATAAACAGGCAGTGATCTTTGGGGCAAGGGACCCAGAGCCAATTATGGTGTTCTTCTCCGAGACTATAATCCCATTGACCATAGCTGTCGAAGTCGAATATTTGAGGAAAAGACGTAATAGGGAAATATTTGTCTCTCACAATATAACAATAGAATCACTTAGAAATCATTCAATGATTCAGGAAACATGTGAAAGAAATATCGGTCGACTAGTGGAGGTTGCGGAGAATGCTTTCGGAACCAACAATGATGCTCATCATGGTGAGAAAGCAGTAAGGAAGATCTTCTCAGGAGATAATATTACCTCTGTGGATTTGTTTAAGTTTGATGGGGAGATTATCGGCTTTGCTTCTTACATATATACACCCCATAACAAGGTACTTTATCTTAACGGTGTCATCATAAATCCAGATTATCAGGGATATGGCTTACTTTCTGATTCATTAAGAAAGGCAATAAAAGAAAGCCCTGATGCTATGTATCTGGCACTAAAGACCCAAAATCCTGTATTGTATCATACAGCATCAAAATTCGGGAGATCTTTTCCTTCTTTAGATGAAGCTGCTCCATCGCACGTAATTGAAGTTGGGCAAAGCATATTGAATGGAAATATCTCTGCGTCTAATGGTACCTTTGATTTTGTTCTCCGTGGGAATTGGGGTCCTGGAGTTTATGATACTATGCCAAGTAGTGATCCAAGAGCAACAGAACTATTTAAAAGTAGTGGGGTTAACGATGGAGACAGCATGCTTGTTATAACGGAGTTACGTAGATAATTACGCTATTAATGGTGTTAACATGACAACAAGAAGGGTTTCTAAAGGGGATGGATTACTTGAAGCTAATGAAAAACTAGTGACTCAGTTCGGTGCTACGCGGATGAATGAACTAGTCAACGTGCCTGATTTTAGGACTTTCAGAAACGGATTATTTTATTCTCATAGGGATTTTGATGGGTTTTATAAGGCCTTGTTGCAAGGTGAAAGATCTTCGATAGTCTCAGGATTGAATCCATCTGGAAGACTGCATCTCGGACATAAAGTTGTTTTTGATACTTGTCTTTATTTTCAGCAGAAACACGGGATCATGGTATATATACCTTTATCAGATGATGAGAGCTATGTTTCTGGTAGAGTAAGAACGAGAGAGGAAGCATTAGTAAATGCAGTATTTCTTGTGCGCGGTCTTCTGGCATATGGATTTGACCCTCAGCACACCAAAGTCGTTCTAGATTTTAATTATCCTGAGATATTCAATATGGCTATGACTCTCTCAACAAAACTCAGTGTAACTACAGTGCTTGGTACTTATGGATACGGCCAGCCTCAAGCGGTGGAACGAAGAGATTCTGATGGACAGGGTAACTCATCCACGTATACAATAAATGGGGGTACAAATGTTGGGTTGGTTTTTTATCCTGCTGTTCAAGCTGCACACGTTCTTCTCCCCGAGATAAAAGCAGGAATAAAGAATACTCTTGTGCCTATAGGTCCAGATGAAGATGCACATCTTAGAATCGGGAGGAAGATAGCTGAAGATATGGGATACGCAAAACCTGCCATAGTCCATGCAAGGTTTATGCCTGATATGGGTATGAACAAGATGTCAAAATCACGACCTGATGGTGTAATCTTTCTTGATGAAGAGGAATCAAGCGTCAGACGGAAGATTCAGGTATCCTATAGTGGTGGAGGCGCAACTCTTGCTGAACATAGGAAAAATGGAGGGAACCCGGATATTGACATAGCTGTGATATACTTAACTAGCTATTTCCTTACTTACGCTGAAGGACAAAAACTTAGGGAGAGTTATTCTTCTGGAAGTATAACTAGTGGGGAGGTCAAAGGCATGCTAACAGAACATCTTGTTCCTTTCACCAATGCTTTTCAAGAAAGGCTTTCCCAGGTCTCTGGGGAAGAAATTCTTAGTGTTCTAATGACAGAAAATGGCTACGTTGCTCCAGAACTCAGAGAATTGGTTCGAAAAAGGTGATATTATATCAGCCAGAGTAATAACCAGAAAGGGCGCAGATGAGTTAGCTACTCTAACTTCAAATCTTGTTAAGATAAGATCTTGGACCTATGATAATGATGGATTAAATGAAGCAGCAAGGCATATAGCAAGATACCTGGAGGACATAAGCCCATTAGTCAAAGTTAATACCCTACAAAAAAGAGTCAGGCGTACTGTGGAAAAAGAAGGTAATCTTGTAGAAGAAGAGGGTGTGTATCCAAGAGTAATAGCGGAAGTCGGTGACGGGCCGCTTACAGTATTATTAACTGGACACATGGATGTAGTTGAAGCAAAGTACACAAATGACTGGAGTAAGGATCCCTTCTCTGGAGATATACAAAATGGCAATGTTTATGGCAGGGGAACTACTGATATGAAATCAGGGTTAGCTGTTTTGATGTCTGTTTTTTCATCACTTGCAGGAAATATTGATTACAAGCTAATTCTTGCCGCTACATCTGATGAAGAAGTAGGCGGTTTCAATGGGGCGAAGTACCTTGCAGAAGACCATCATCCAGACTTAGTCCTTGTGGCAGAACCAACTACAGGATTAGCTGAATTGGGAGAGAAAGGCGTGTTGCAGATAAAGATAACAATAAATGGACGGGCCACTCATTCAAGCAGAGCTTCGCTTGGAGAAAATGCTGTAATGTATGCAGCCGAAGTATTGGTTAAACTAAGATCCGAGATACCTTCCATACACATAGAACCACCTACAGGGATAAAAAATGCAATGCGCAACGGCATTAACTTTCTTTCTAAGTTTGGAAGCAATGATCTAGGGATAATTTCATTTAATCCTGCAAGAATAACCGGTGGGTCTCCAAGATTACTCAATGCTGTCCCTGACCAATGTACTATAGAAATGGATTTAAGGTTACCTCCAGGAATAAGCAATGCCGATGCGTTTAAGATGATAGATGATATCTTAGCTAAAACAGGAATAAGTTCAGACCCAAATAAAATACCCAATATGAAAGTTGAGAGGGGAGCACATTCAGAACCAAACTTTACTCCGGAAGACAACATCTATACTAAATTATTTATCACAGCATTAAATACCCACCAGGCAGAATCCTTCTTTACTGTATCTACTGGGGCTTCTGATGGGAGGTTTTTTAGGGATAAAGGCATACCAACGATAGTTTATGGGCCAGGACAACTTAGCGATGCACATACTGTCAATGAATCAGTGGAAATAAGCCAGATAGAAACTGCATACAATGTTTATATGGATTTTCTCGAGTCGTTGTCTTCATCAAAGCGATAAGACCAGATACTCTTTTGGTTAATTTGGAATTGGGTTTGTAAAACTAAGGCCAACTAAGCTTAGCTAAGTAAGATCCAAGCCTTCTTCAAGGACTAGCAATGATCTCATCGATGCTATCTATCCCTAACTTTGCATAATCTCTAGCCAACCTTTTATTTGTCTTGGTTCTTACAAATGAGGATAGTGCATATAATAAAGCAATTCCAATAAGTTGTTGTTTTCTTGTACTTGAATTATCTAAATCCAGCATTGTGGCCAACCTTTCAACAAGCCTATTAGATTCATTTATAGTTTCTTCTGGAACTCTAATACCATATACATGCGTTAGTAATCTCATGAATATGCTGATTGATGGTATTAATGAACCCCTATAAGAACCCTGTCTCCATGGATCTATGTATTTTATCTTATCTCCTTCTACAAAAACATTATCTGGAGTAAAATCTAGTAACATAAGAGTACTTCTTCTAGAGCTCAAAGCGTATGTATCAATACTTTTTATTTTATCCAGATACCTTCTGGGGATCATCCCTTCCATGTAAATTATTGTATACCATTTTTCTAGTTGCCGTTTAAGCTCTTCCATGCCTTCTTGTTGAATATGGCTGCTAGAACAAAAGGTCTTTCTTGAAAGGTCTTCAATCTCATCAAATAGTATCTTATATATGGGCACCTTTCTATCCCTAGCTAATACTTTAAAATTACTTGTCAGGCGTTCTATTATTATGACTGGAGACCCTCCCACTTCAAATGTAATTGGTATCTCTGGCAATAAAGATGATGCCCCGATCTTATTTATTTCCGCGTAACCATATATATTGTCATTTACCTCTGTTTTTCCTCTTTGATCGATACCCACTTTAGCAACATACTGTACACTATCCTTTTGACAAGCGTATAAAACTGTGCTTGTTTCCCCACTAACTCTGAGACGGGCTATGCCTGTGTATCCAAAACCTTCAATCTTCCGCCTTAACTTCGTATTCATATATTATCTTCTGTGGGATAGTTATTCTTTAATATGCACTTTGGCTATGATGTCTAATGCCTCCATTGCACCATCTGAGTAATTTTGTTTTGTACTGAAGTCTGCCACTAATTTCACTTTCTTATCTGCATTTCCTACCGCTATGAACTTTCCGAATCCTTTAACCATCTCGTAGTCCTTAAGTTCATCCCCAATGCTATAGCACGTATATCCTTTGTAAAATCTATCAATGAGCATCTCCGCAGCTTTTCTTTTTGAGATCATTGTAGAGAATGCTATAATGTTGCCAAATTTTGAGAGTATAATATCAAAATCTTGTGGTTTGCTATGCTTTTGTTTCAGATATTCTACTAATTCTGTGCCTATATCAATAGCGTTAACAAATTTACCCTCTATTACTTTCTTTATATGGATACTCAAAGTATATTTTCTAAACTTGTTATTTAGAGCAATTATTGTGCTATCCTTAATTTTTGTCTTTTTCCTTCCTAAAAACTTTACTGTATCTATATTTAACCATACTGCAGAGTGATTATACTTCTCTTTAAAGAAGGACTTCATCTCAATTACGAGGGTTCTTCTGGTATCCGATATCTTTCTCAATTGGTCGCTTTCTAAAAACGATATGGTCTTGCCTGGACTAAGTTGGATAAGTATTCCATTCTCTGCAATCAGCGGCCCATTTAATCCTATTAACTTGTAGATTGGTAGTATGTCTTCAATAGCTCTATTTGAGTTTATACCAAACAAAATTCCCTCGGTTTTAAGGGCGGAGATCTGTGCTTTTATCTCGTATGCTTTCCCAGAATCCATCCTAGGTTCGTGTGCACTATTTATTAATGTGCCATCTATATCAAAGAATACAATAACTTGCGTAGTGCTTTTCATGGTTCATTACCTTTTTACTTTGCATCCGTCTCTATAACTGGGAATTGCTACTCTCTTTTGTATAGCTCTGATAGCAGGAACCAGGTTACATGCTTTATCAACTACTATATCTACATGACTCATGTCTTCTCTGGATGTAAATCTCTGCCCACAAATTAATATAGTGTATGCACCGAGTTCTTTTAATGGCACTAAGTCCACTTTTGGTTCATCCCCAACCCCTATAAATTCAGAAGGGCTTGCTAGTGACTCAGTGATTATACTTAAAAACAATGCTTTCCCGTTTTTTGTGTCTTTAGGCATGCCTTTATGCTCCTCCCACCCAATTATTCTAGAAAAGACCCCGGCACATATACCTGCATCTTCTAATTTTTTTTCTATTATCTCATCCGGTGAATTTGTTACAAGAATTAGTTTAATTCCTTCTAATTGCAATGCACGCAATCCTTCAGAAAGATCTGGTTGGGGCTTAGATCCTCTATATACTTCTATTATGTTCTTACGAAGCAGATCTCCCCCAATATATATTCCATCATTAAGAAGCAACGTTTCATACAACTCATAATTATTCGCTCCCCTTTCTCTCAATTCTTTAATAATCCTAATTGCTTCCTCCCCGCTTACCCTCAACGTTCTAGAAACATCTGATGTTCTCACATTTACTAATTCATTATCATTGTCCGAGCTCTCAACAAGCGTTCCGTCCAAGTCAAAGATTATGAATCTAATCATCATATCAGACATTATCTTAGTTTATTAATTTCTTTCATGAGTTCTTCTACCTTGTTTTTATTTATTCGTCTATCATATGGCTTGATGTTTCGGTTGTTTTCCTCAGCTTCTCCATCTTTAATGGATGTACTGACTATAGCACCATCCGCATACTTAAATAATAAAGAAGCATTTTTGGGATCAAGGCCACTACCTATTATCACTGGCAATGATGTAACTTTTTTTACTTCCTCAATATCTGTTCCTAAAGGTGCCTTTCCCGTCCACGACCCAGTCACTATCAGAGCATCTGCTCTGTTTTCTTCTGCTTCCTTGGCAGATTCTGTCAGTGTTTTATCTTCAAGCATCATGGCGTGTTTGACGTGTATGTCTGTGAATAATGATATATTCTCACAGCCTATGCTTTTCCTATAATTCACAACCTCTGTCGGTTTAGCATTTATTTCTCCAAAATCCGTAACTACATTATCAACAAATACTGGCACTCTTATAAACTCTCCGCTAATGACTTTTGCTATTGATAATGCTGCCTTATAATCATTCCAGAGAACACTGACTCCAATTGGGAGTTCTGTTCTCTTTCTTATTTCGAGACCGAGATACGTCATTGCCGCAACCGTCTCTGGCCCAACATTTACCTTATGTGGAAGATCGTAATTGTTTTCTATAATTATTGCATCTGCCCCACCGTCCTCAATGGCACCTAAATCATTCAAAGCCTTCTCAAGTGTTGTTTCTAATCCTTTAAATTCTTTGTAACCAATCAGCGGCATGAAATGAATAGCACCAATAACTGGTTTGTTGGTATTAAATATTGACTTGATATTCATCCACAATCTCCTATTTATTCATTGTCTTAATCTTCTCAATGTTTGAAGGTGTTCTTTGGATCCAAACAATGCACGTGCTATTTCTGTTCCTTTTAATAGATCTACATTATCTAACGATAAAGCAATAACTGCTCCTGCATTTGCCAGAAGGGTATTAACTGCGCCTTCTGGAGCATTATCATGTAATACATCTAAAGAGTAATCTATTCGTCCTTGTTTATCATTTGTTTTAGGCATAACTTCTACAAGTTTCGCTGGCCGCACCCCAAAATCTGAAGAGGTAAGGACACCAAGATCTGTCACACTTTGGTTTTCCAATAACACTGCTTCTGTTCCTCCATTAACTAATATAGATATCTCGTCCATCGTTACTGTGGAATCTTTACTATCTACAAGGCCCCTTACAAATAATCCTCTTCTAACGTTTGTAACTCCTAAGCCGTTTAATACTTTATATGCTCTCGCTACTGTTAATGGATCAACAACCTGATTTACACCAAGAAGCTTTATCTGAAGCTGTTGAGGGTCAACTGGGCTGGTCATTGGACCTATAATATCATTCATATGTGCTAGCTGTGCAAAGCTGTGGGTCTGCGTATGTATGCTTTTAAATCTCGTGTCTAACGCTTCTATAAATCCAAATCCCGTCTCCCTTGCAAGTTTTCTTACATATTCTAAATCTTGTGGCATTATTTCTACGCCTAAAGATGCTACAAAGTCTGAACTTCCCGACTTCTGCGCATTTCCTGGAGATCCATGCTTTACTATTGCAAGGTCATTCGTAACTCCATACGTTGCTATCAAAACCGCCGCCGTGGTGCTTATGTGAAAGGTATTTATGTTGTCCCCCCCAGTACCACAATTATCACATATTATTTTGGGGCTTGTAAACCTCAATATACCTTGAGATGAGTTATTTATATCATAATCAAATATCGCAGCTATTATCCCTGCAAGCATATCTTCAGATCCTGCAGCGCTCATAGTTCCTCTATTGTAGATTGAGGAAAGCAATGCTACAGACTGTGTTTTTGCTAGATTGGGATCCCCAAATATACTAGCAAGATCTGCATCCTTAGATAAACTTTCATACATTGGGTAAATAGCAAACATGCCAACAGCATATGCTACTCCGAATGGTAGAGGCTTATTTAATCGAGCATAGTTCCTAAGAATAGCATTTGGAAAATTAATTTTCCCATTCGTTGCACCTATTCCACTATCTCTCAATAACCTACTTACCTCGTCTATGCCAAGAACTGTTTTCCTTTTTACATTTCCTTCCATATTATTACCTAATGTTATTAGTATCATTATTCACTTCGCAAGGACAGCTAAACCTACTTTAAGAAGATCTAGTTCAAAGGCTATTCTAAAGTCAAGTCTTAATTCAGATAAAGATATCTTGTATTGTGGACTTATATCCGAATAAATCGTATGTGCTTTAATATTACTATTTGCAGCACATTGGAGAATTAGATGCTGATTATTAAATGCTTTAAATACTACTTTATTTATGCAAGCGAAGAACCTTTTATCAACGACCCCCGCACCACATACGCGAATCGTTTTTTCCATTGGAGGGCCTCAACTTTTCCATTCTTCACAGCTACACTAAGATTATCCACTTCAATAAAGTATTTAAGTCTGCTGTCTTATATGTGCTTCATTATTCTGCTAATAC
>CAYWXC010000011.1:0-10598 GCA_964462345.1 Microcaldota archaeon
ATATTGCTCCATTAGAGCCTGCAGTAGTTGAATTGATAGAAAATGGAACTATAAAAACAGGTAAACCAAAGGGCAAGCAATACATTGACACATTGATAGAAGCAGGAATGCCAAGGGATGAAGCCAAGGGAGTTGCTGATGTCGCAGGAAGCAATATGTTGATAGATGCAACCCATGGAGTGCAATACTTAAATGAGGTAATGGAGCTCCTCATAGAAGGATTTGAGGAAGCCATGAAAGACGGGCCTCTTGCTAGGGAGAAGTGTACAGGAATAAAAGTATACATAACAGATGCAACAATTCACGAAGATCCTGTGCACAGAGGGCCTGCGCAGATAATTCCTGCGATGAGAAGGCCAATATATGCAGGATTGCTTACTGCAGGAGTCAGTCTTCTCGAGCCAAAGCAGAAGTTTACAATAAACATACCACAAGAGTATATGTCTGAGATAATCACCTTCGTTCAGGGGAGAAGAGGGCAGGTAATAGATATTCAGCAAGAGAACGAGCAAGTCACGATCATAGCGAAGATGCCTGTCTCTGAAGTAATAAAGAATTTCTCTAACGAGATGAGAGGACTTACAAGCGGAAAGGCAATCTGGTATCCAGAATATGCAGGATACGAGAAACTTCCAAAGGATCTTCAAGATAAAATAGTAAGGGAGATTAGGACAAGGAAGGGGCAGCCCCCTGAACCACCAAAGCCAGAGCAATTCATGGATTAATGGATAAATTGATCAATTAATACATGCATTCTCTTACCTTCGATTTCCTTTCATGCCTTACTTCTTCTCTTCCTCCTTATTTTTATCAGAAGGATCCTTTTCTAGATTTTCCAAGAACTTCCCCAATCTCTGCTTAGTTAGAAAGAGATTGAATAATTGCATCAAATCTTGAGGCTTAATGAGAGTCCCCATTAGTTTATTTTCCCGATCCAATCTCGACTGAGCCTTTTCTCGTGCCCTTTCTTCCTCGAAGTACATAAACTCAAGATCTTCTCCCAGTCTTAAAGAGTATTCCAATTTCCTGCTTCCGGATTTTAAGAGCCTTAATGCTTTATGTGGATCTGTGTAAAACACAGCCAAGAATAGTTCGAATTTGGCGGCCATTGTGCTTCTGTGCACCTCTTCTTCGATCTTTTTTACAATAGCATTTCTCTGCTTAATTACAGTATTGTGTAGCTTTTGAAATGGATCAGTAATGCCGTTTACAATAGGTCTTATCAAACTTGCAGCTCCGAAAATATTATTTAATAAGCCATAAGCAGTTCCTGCAAAATAAGAGCTTAAGAGACCCTCACTTGCGACTTTTGGAATTGAGAGGTGCATCTTTAAAGGCCATCCGTGTGTACTTTCTAACATGCCAGTAACAAGAGCCAGTGAGAATCCGGTGGCATTGACAAGCCTTTTTGACACTTCATCCCAAAGCGCTTCTTTCCTATAGATTGCAATAAAATTGGTTACAAGCACATCTATATTATTACGCAGGATATCTATCGCTTGTATCCCTATCTCACTAGATTCATCATTGGTCAACCTTTCCAGTATCCCTGAGGGCGTGGATGGAACCAGGAGGGCTTCTCTTACTTCTTCATGCTTATCTCTCTGCAAAAGGTCAAAAAATACAATAGGGCTATCTCTTGAGAGCATACGTGCAGCTTGAATCCTGTCATTAAGGCTGTTGCTCTGTACAAGCTCCCTAATCTCGGCGTTCTTATTGTATCTCCTTAACATACTATCAGCTAGGATTAGCGGATGCTAAATGTTAAAGATTAGATTTTGATAATATTTATAGCTAACTGAGATGTTGCAACGGCTTTTTAAATTTTATCGCCCCTAGCAATTCATGGAAAAGGACGAAGAGCTTTTTAAGCTTGTCTCGGATCTGATAAAGATACCTTCAGTTAGCTACAGCAGGGAACTGTGGGACATTGGTGGCTTTATCTCAGACTGGTTTAAGGAAAACGGAATAAGCACCAGGACAATAAAGATAAATGGATCTCCAATGGTCATGGCTTCCGTTGGCAAAGGAAGGAAGAGAGTAATGCTTAATGGACATACGGATGTCGTTCCAGAAGGTGTACGGAAAAGATGGAAATACGATCCTTTCTCTGGGAAAAGATATGCGGGAAGGATATATGGAAGAGGATCTTCAGATATGAAAGCAGGGCTTGGTGTCCTGATGAACGCAACAAGAGAACTTGCAGACAAGATAGATTATAAAATAGATTTTGTTGCTGTTCCAGATGAAGAAGTAGAGGGAAATGGATCACTTTATTTATCAGAGAAATACAAGCCAGATGTGGTTTTGCTTGCTGAACCATCAAACTCTGAGTTAGTAGGAATAGGAGAAAAGGGCATACTTCAATTAAGCTTTGTGGCTAAGGGAAAATCAGTGCATAGCAGCCTTGCTTCCCGTGGAGATAATGCCATAATGAAGATGTCGAAAACACTCTCGAAAGTGTCAAATGTATCAATGATTAAAAAGAAGATTCCAAAAGGATTGGGAGAGGCGATGAGAACAAGCACGAGCATTTTCGGCAAGGATACTGGGAGAGTAACATTTAATGCTGCGATGATATCTGGAGGCGAGAGGGCAAACGTTGTTCCTGCGGAATGTAAGGCAACCATAGACATGAGAATACCTCCAGGAATAACGACAAAAGAGGTATTTTCATGGATAAGCAAGAATGCGGATGGATGTGAGATAATAAAAGAAGAAGAAAGCAATCCCACATTCACAAGTCAGGAAAATATTTATGTGAGATCCATGCTAAAGAGCGCGAGGAAGTTTGTAAGGTCTGCTAAACCATATATAATACTTGGTGCAACAGATGGGAGATTTTTCAGGGAGAAAGGCATACCTTCAATAAAGTTTGGGCCAGGTAGGCTTGAGGAGGCACATACGGCAAACGAGTCCGTATCAGAAAAGGAAATACTCTCTGCAAGAGAGATATACAATGATTTCCTCAGCGGCCTTATTGATAAATAGGAGAGTGGAGCCACTCGCTAAGCTTTATATATTTATTTGTACACATATCATCGTATATTCTTTATCTTATGGTATCTGATGCAAAACCTTGTGGCTTTGTAAAGAAACAAATCCGTACTATATTATACTTGCATCTTTGATGCACCAATGAGACGAGGTGTCTAAATGGCAAAATCTTATGTAAAATTTGAAGTATCTAAGGAAGTCGCAGCTAAGGCTCTTGACGCAGTAAGGCTTGCAAAGCAATCGGGAGTTGTAAAGAAAGGAGTAAACGAAGTCACAAAGAGCGTTGAAAGAGGACTTTCATCACTTGTCGTGATTGCGGAAGATATAGAGCCTGAAGAGGTTATAATGCACATACCTTCTCTCTGTGAGCAGAAGAAGATACCATTTGTATATGTCCCTACAAAGCAAGAGCTTGGTAAGGCAATCGGATTAAATGTAACTTGCGCGGCCATATCAATAGAAAAGGCTGGAGAGGGAGAAAGCGCAGTTAAGGACATTGTTTCAAGAATAACAGGAAAGAGCTCTGGTGCTGAGAAAGAATCAAAGCCAGCAGCTTCTGAAAAGAAAGAGGAGAAGGCAAAAGAGACAAAGCAGAAGAAGGAAGAGAAGGCAGAAAAAGAAGAATAATTAAATGATGATCTTGATGGCAGAAGAAGTAAAAGATGAATTTGAAGGGTATCTTACAAGAGTGGTCGGACTTGAATTAGGAAGAACCGGCATCTATGGCGAGATAAAGCAGGCAATGTGCCAAGTGATAGACAAAAAAAGCAGAGATAATGGAAGAGTCATAAGAAGAAACATAGCAGGAAGAATAAAGGTTGGAGATATAATAAGGCTTCCTGACACGAGCAGAGAAGACAAGAGAATAAACGCGAGGTAAGGGATGATCGCTTGAAATGCTCATATTGCTCAAAGGAAATAGAAAAAGGCACCGGCCTTATGTATATAAGGAAGAATGGCGCGCTTAGGTATTACTGCACAAACAGATGCTACAAATTAAATATAGTTTACAACAGAAAGCTCAGCAACAAGGAATTCAAGAAGAGATCAATGCAGAATCCGGCAGTAGCTTGATGCTGCATCTGCTTTAACTGATTCTACTATGCCAGGTAAGAAAGTTATAATAGTCCATTTCGGAGAGCTTTGGCTAAGGGGAAGAAACCGCGGCTCGTATATCAAGATACTTAAGAAGAGAATGCTTGAGCAGCTTGAAGGAGAAGAATTCAAGCTTGAATCGCTTTATGATCGTTTCCTTATAAGACCAGATTCTGAAAGTAGTATCGAAAGCATACGTTCAAAGCTTTCGAATTTATTTGGAATAAGCACTTTTGAGCTCTCCTTAGAGACAGAGCCGGACTTAGACTCCATAAAACAAGCAGCAGGAAAGGCTCTGGATGAGCTTTCGGAGTTTCCAGTTAGGATTAACTCGCATAGATCACACAAGGGCTTTGACTTTACATCAATAGATATCATTAGGGAGATAGTAGAGCTTGCAAAGGAACGTGGAATAAAAACATCGAATCGCGGGTACAAGAGCAACATTTATGTTAGTGTTACTAAGGAAAAGGCATATATTACAAACAAAAAAGAAAGAGGCCTTGGAGGCCTTCCTGTAGGCTCGAGTGGAAGGGGAGTAGTACTCCTTTCGGGAGGTATAGATTCCCCAGTGGCTGCATGGTATGCGATGAAGAGGGGAGTAGATCCAATTTATGTGCATGTGCATGCATTTAGCAACAATGATGAAGCATACTCTTCAAAAATATCCAACATACTGGAAATTCTTTCTAGATATAAAAAGAATTCTCCGTTTTATTTAATACCTTCGCATCTTTTCCAGATGGCAGCCCTCAAATCAGGAAGATACGAACTTGTGCTTCTTAAATCATTCATGCTTGGGGCTGCAGATAAGATAGCAAAGAAAGAAAAGGCAGAATTGATATTTACTGGGGAGAGCCTTGGACAGGTCGCCTCACAAACGGCATCGAACTTAAGATCAGAACAGTTGGGTATAAAGCTGCCAATACTTCGCCCGCTTATCGGATTTGATAAGGAAGAGATAATAAAAGTTGCAAGGGCCATTGGGACTTATGATGAATCGGTCAAGGAGTATAAGGATGTATGCTCGATAAATTCAAAGAATCCAAAGACACATACCAGCCCGGAAAAGTTGAAAGAAGTCATAAAAGATACAGGAATGAGGAAAGTGATGTCAAAGTCATTGAAAATCTCTTCGAGGAGATTTGCTGGGAAGGTTGGGCCAAAGGACCAGATACTCGATTGATTCGCTTAGTAAGATTTTTATATATTGAATTTGAGGATTAAATATGGATTTGCTCTCAAAGACATTGGTTGTCGCTGCGGTGATAATAGTAATTATGGTTGCTCTTTACTACGGTGCGGTTGGACTGCACCTGGGGAAGAAGGCAATCACTAGCCAGGAAGCCGCACAGATTGTTCTCACAGATCTGGAGAACTCAAACCCAAATGCAGCTATCAACATAGCTAATGTATCTCCTTCAATTTATGCCGGAAGCTGGCACATCATAGCATCGGTAGTATACAATGCCACAAGCCCATGCCCATCATACTCTGTATATTCTTTTGATTATCCACAATATGGATTAGTCAATAGGACAGAGAATAGTTACACGTACGCATGCCAGATATATGGATATAGTGGCAGTGGGCCTTACGAGATAGAGTCATATCCTGCTGCGATAACATTCTCATACATAAGCAATACAACTGGCGTTATGAGATATGTTAATCAATACGGATTCTCAAATGTACATGTAAAAGCGACATACCTGAACAAGACAATGCTGAGCGGGAGAAACTTCAACAATGTCTGGGTTGTCGTATACTCTTCCAATTCTACACCGACATCATTGTACGATGTATTGAATCAACAGAATGGGAGTATAGAAGCAGTGTATAACTTCACAACCTGATTTTAGAGATCTTTTGCTAGAATTGTGGTTTTTGAGCTTGGTGCTTTCCTTAGAAGATTAGCCTCTGCTGGAGAAGCCCTTGAAAATCCCATCTTCTCGAAGAACTTTATTGCAGTATCATTCCTCAACGAGATCTCGGCATAGACCCGTATTATGCCAAGTTTCTTAGCATCGTTCAATGCGATCTTTAACAGTGTGTTTCCAACATTCTTTCGCCTATGGCTTCTTTGTATTATTACACCGATAAGACCAAGGCCTATTCCAACGCGCACTATCTCGCACTCGCCTATTATCTTCTTCCCATCCAATGCTATGGTATCTGAGGCATTGCCAGCGCTCTGCTGCCTCCGCTTGTTGCCAAATAAAACGATCAATTCATCCTTCTTAGGCTCTGAATCGAACCACATTGATAAGGGATCATCATGGTAAATCGAGAGTATTAACTCTATCAGCCCTTTTGAATCGCTTTCCTTCAGAGACCTATATTCCATCCAATCATTGATATACCCTACTACGAAAGAGCTTTATATATTCAATAATACTTTTTATACAACAAGAAATGTGGTAATCTTTATGGCTATAACACATGGTGCTGCGCGAAAGATCCTTAAGGAGGCAGGGGCTTTCCGTGTCAGCGATTCTGCAGTCATGGAATTCACAGACCTCCTAAATAAATTTGCTTATTCGATGGCCAAGAAATCAGTTAGGCTTGCAGAGCATGCCAAGAGGAAGACGGTGCAGAAGATAGATGTAGAGCTTTCAAAGTGAGCATCCGCAGGAATAAATCTTTTCTTAAAGGTTTTTATACTTAATCTTCCAATGGTATAAAGTTAGACTAATTTTCAGTGAGGCACATGATCTTCAAGAAACAAGACCATAGAGACAAGCCGTGGTATAAGTGGCTTGTACTATCAAATACGACATTAGGAATGCTAATGGCAGGAATAGATACAAGCATTGTAGTTATATCGTTGCCATTCATATTAAAGAGCATACTCTCACACATACCTGGTGGAAGCGCTGCCGCATCGACGCTCGCATATCAGACGGCAACTGCAACAAGCTTCGCATACCTTATATGGGTCCTTATGGGTTACATGCTTATAATAGCAACTCTTCTTCTCTTCTTTGGAAGGCTTGCGGATATGTTTGGAAGAGTAAAGATATACAGGCTTGGATTTGCGGTCTTTACAATAGGGTCGTTCTTTGCTGGTTTATCCTCAATAATAATACCGAACGGATGGATAACTGAAGGTATTCAACTGATAATATTCAGGCTACTTCAGGGAGTTGGCGCTGCGATGATGTGGTCAAACACCGCAGCAATACTTACAGATATATTTCCACAGAAAGAGAGGGGCATGGCTCTTGGAACCAACATGGTTGCAATGGTTGGAGGAAGCGTACTTGGCCTTGTTCTTGGAGGAATCATAACCTCATTTTATTCATGGAGATGGATCTTCATGATAAACGTCCCTGTTGGAATAATAGCCACAGTCTGGGCATACATGATGCTGCACGAAGTATCGCAGATTAAACCTGATCAAAAGCTTGACATATCAGGAACGATACTTCTCGTCTTGACAATATCCACATTGTTGCTCGCTGCCACATTTTATACGCTGGGATCAATGGGAGCCCATGCTGCTGGTGCATTCAAAGCTTCATTCTACCCATATCTAGGATACAGTTACATTGCTGCCGCTGGCTTCATACTTTTGCTTGCAGCATTCTTGATAAATGAAATAAAGTTCGCTAAGCAACCGATAATAAGGTTCGAGCTATTTAAGCACAAGCTATATTCTGCAGGCGTTCTTTCAAGCGCTTTCAACGCGGTTGGAAGAGGAGGGGTAATGTTCCTTCTTGTCTTCTTCCTTGAAGGGGTCAAGGGGTTCAGTGCACTCAACGCAGGATTGATGCTGATACCATTAAGCCTTGGTTTCCTTATAGTAGGGCCGATAAGCGGAATGCTTTCTGACAGACATGGATACAGAGTCTTGACGACATTGGGTTTGATCTTATCATTATCATCGCTTTTGATATTGATATTCCTTCCAGAGACCGCTTCTTACTATCTTCTTCTTGCAGTGATGCTGCTCGCAGGGATAGGTGGAGGATTGTTTGCATCACCAAATGCTTCATCAATAATGAGCAGTGTTGAACCACACCAGAGAGGAGTCGGATCAGCGATAAATTCAACGCTTATGAATGTTGCAATGATGCTGAGCATGACGATTGCTTTTGTCTTTATAGGGTCTACCGTAAATATATCGAGCTTTGTAACGCTCTTTGTTGGCACAACAAGCAACCTTCCTGCAAGCGTGGTGAATTCGGCAGCTTACCAGAGCAAGTGGCTTACATTCATGTCTGCTTTCCACAGTATATTCATCATCTTTGCCGCTCTGGTCTTTGTGGCAGTCATCATATCGTTCACGAGACCTAGCGGAAAGGGAAGCCAAGCATTGTATTGAATGTATTATATTAGGAATAGAAATGCTGCTCCGGTCAGCTTGAGTATTAGTATAGTGCCTACGGCAGGCAGGCCGAATATCGCAGTTGCTATGAGGATTGGCATGTTTAATGGCAATCCTAGATTAAAAATATAATTAAGTGCAAATATCGCAACGATGCCGAGTATGCTGTTTATTATTAGGCCGAAGATAAGCTTGAGTATGAGCTTCCCTATTTTAAAGATTATGAATAGCACTAATGCTATGGCTAGGATGACAACAATCTCTGATAGAACAGAGTCCAGAGTCCCTGCAAGAAGCATGTTAAGCATAATGATTAAATAATAGGAAAACAATATAATATTAGTGGCGTGCGGGTGACCGACGGCCTTCTGGCTGAGGAAGCTCTCTCCATGCAGAGTATGTGTGGCTTAAGGTCTTATCCGGAACAGAAACGAGACCGCTGCCGAAGATAAGCTATGACACTACGAGCCTTCGGGTGCGGATGAAACGCGCCGGTGCGCATACGGTGAGCATGCAAGGCAAAATGCCGCTAAGTCTAATGTCACCTAAAACAGAAGAGGGGCTACGGCACGCCACTGAAAAGTAGCTTGTTTGGAAGGCCTTTACAGACCAACACGCGAAACCTTTTTATATCTGTTGATAAATTTTTATTTTGGATACATAAAGTGTTCCATATGGATAAAGTTATCAACATAGAAGATTTGCCGCAGGTCTTTAAGACAAGCGAAATTGTTAGAGTTACACATGGGAAAGTTAGCAAGAGAAGAATAAATTATAGGATTAAAAATTTGTTAAGAAGAGGTAAACTTTTCAGGATATCTAAAAGCGTTTATTCCAAGACAGCGAATATATTTTACATATCGATTTACTTGTATAAGGGTTACATTGGCTTTTCTTCAGCGCTTTACTTGCACAGTCTGAAAACAGAAGTGAGTAGTGAGATCTATGTATGCACATCCACATATAAGAAAAGAAGAAAAATATTGGGCAGAATAATAATGCCAGTGAATATGTCGAAGCAGCAATACGGTGCAGAATTTATGGTTGTGGATGGAGATGAAATATTAGTATCTACGTACCCAAAAACCATCTTTGATATGCTTTCAGTGCCAAAGTACGCGAATTATTTTGATATGTATAGGGCATTGAACGAGAGAAAGCTTACTAAAAAAGAGTGGGAAGAGTTGCTTTATTATGCAACGGATTCTAGCCTTACAGATGTTCGCAGGATAGGGTACGCGCTGGAAGGGTTGGCTCCAGCATGGTTCGTAAAGAAATTATATAAACTTAGCAGAGAAGGCTCTAGGATATCATATTTTTTTAAGCATAAAAACATAAATTATAATTCAAGATGGGAGATATACGATAGCATCAACGTCAGGCAGTGGTTTAATGCAATATAATTTAGATCTCAATGGATTAGCAATAAAACTGGGAATAGATGCGACTAAGGTTAGAAAAAGCTTAGCTACGTACGAAGCAATGGGTGAAATATTTCCAATACTAGAGAAAGAAGGATGTAAGGTTGGCTTGTTTGGAGGCACAGCGCTTAACAAAATATATTTTGGGAAGAAGCAGCGTCTATCATATGATTTGGATATCTTTGTGTATTCTTATCAGAAGACATTGAGAGTGCTTAAGAAGATTGGGGCAAAGATGGTCTTTAGTGGGGCTTTTCCTGGAAGAAAAGTGACCTCTGCCAGAATGACATATAAAGAGATAGTTTTAGACCTTGTGCCTGCAAAGAAGATCTTTGAGGAGCCAGAGAAGCTTCAGCTTATAGACCTGCTTTATTATTATGGCCAATTAGTGCCGCCAATCATAGTTCCATCATATAGCATTGAATACCTTATGGCAGAGAAGACCGTTGCGATGCTGGACAGAAATGAACTTAAAGATATATATGATACCTGGATCGGCATTAGATTATTGACAAAGAAGAGAAAATATGTTAGTTATATGAATAGCATAGCAAAGATAAGAGGAATAAGAGACATAATCGCATACGCTGATCGCCAGATAGTGGACATGTTGGCAAATGTAGCATATTATGATAAAAAGTATGTCGATGTTACTAATCAGCCAAATGCCCAGATTATGCTGAAAGATATAAAGGCATTCATAGAGATGCTTTAGTTGCAAGGCAAAATGCCGCTAAGTCTAATGTCACCTAAAA
>CAYWXC010000012.1:0-10541 GCA_964462345.1 Microcaldota archaeon
TTATAATCTGCCATGCTCAAGGTTAAATTGCTTTCTATGCTCTCCATTTCCTTACAAGATTCACGATGCGACCATTTATAGCTTTTATTTGAGTCTAGTATGCATGGAGCCATTGAATAAAAAAGGGCAGAGCGCGCTTGAATTCATAACAACATATTCCTGGGCGTTTCTTATACTTACAATATTTCTTTCTGTTGCTGCCTCTCTCATACTATCTAAGAATACTTACACCTACACCCCGGCTTCTTGCTACATCGAGCCAGAGCTCCCATGCACGGATCTTGTAGTAATGTCAAAGCAATTCTCTTCACAAGCGATCCTAATATTCACAAACAATATTGGGACTCCTATAAGCTTTCCAAACAATCCGCTTTCAATAACCCCAGAATTCTCAACTTCGGTGTACCAGGGATCCTGCTTTCCAAGCACTGCGCCAGTTGGCTCTACTGTTTATTGCATAGATGATCTCGGTCTCCTTCCAGCGATAGGAACTCAGATTAATCTCGATTTTAATCTTCAATATCAAATATGTGGCGTTTCGGGATGCGGCACTACTGTTTATAATACTTCAGGCACTGCAACAACATTTGTCTCCCCGTACAACGCGATAGTTGATGCTCTTACTTTATACGATTCGCCAACAACTGGAAATATACTCATTTCCGGTGTTCCTTATCCTAATGGCAACCAAATAATCTTGTTGGGAAGCAGGTCATACTCGACATATGCGATGCCTCCAAGCGGCTATTACTTTTCATCATGGTCTACATCAAGCAACGTGGTTGTCTCAAACACGCTCAGTCAGGCAACCAATTTGTCTATTAAGGGGGATGGCACCTTGACAGCAAATTTCAATCCGATCTCTATAAGTAGCTCTTATACCTCTACTACTGGCGCTACATCTGCAACAGCCTCCCTTAGCTCAGCACTGCCATATATGACTTTTATCTGCGCAGGTTCTGATGGTGGAGGACCGATATCCAAAATGAGCTGGTTTTCAAGCGCCGGCTCTCCTGGTGGAAATGCCACTACAGGGTATCAGGATGTTAGCTCTTGTTATGCTTCATCACAATTCTCTGGCATTGCAATTGGGGAAATAGGCGTTTATAGTTCAGCACCAATTCCTTTGCCAACAACGTATGTCTCATCATTGTCTGGTTCTCTCATAAACTTAAATTACAAAGTAGAATCATCCAACTCCTATGTCTATGTAATGATTTCCTGTTCTGGATCCGAATGTTCTGGAATCTCGCTGCCCTCTGGCTGCTCCCAACTGTTTCTAACTAGCGGAACTAATGCTAAAGAATCTGTTTATGGGGCATCATGTGTTCAGAACAGTGGTGATTATTCTGTGAGGGGTTCGCTTTCAGGAACCGGGGAATACGCGGCCGCAGCCTACGTATTCAGCCAATGAATTCACTCGTATATTGAGTGATACACTGTCCCAGAGTCATCCGTTATTACTATACATTCCCCTTCGCATTCTATAAGGCACGCTTGGCACATTATGCATGCTGAACCACTGGTTGCCACAGAAATTCCACCGCTCTTTCCATCATATTTCTCTGCGAAGTGGTTATGGCCATCCTGCTTGCTACCCCATTTAGCGACAACATCTGGGTTTGTACTACCTTTCCATTGCTCTGCTTCTGGAGCGGAGTCACTATTAACATCGCTTCCGCTTCTATCTTTCATCTCGAATACTGAGACTGGACAATTGTCATGGCAATGCGCGCATCCTGTACATTTCGTTTTTTCTACATAAACCTGCATCATTCACACCTATTTCTTTGCCTTCTTTCTAAATACAAGCTCATATCCTTCAAGCTTGCTGTATGTTTTTTCTAAATTCTTTTTATCCACACTTGCCGCTACCCTTCCATCATGCTCATTCAGCTTATTGGCTATATCCGAATGGAACTTTGCATGCTTCTTTACCCTATCCTCATGTTCCATACAATCTCCAGACTTACATCTACCCAAACAAATAAAAATATTATTAATGCATCTGGCCAAAATCAAGAAAAAGTATTGCCTGTCGTAAAAGAAGGCAGGAAAGGAAGAGAAAGATTACTTGTATATTGATCTGTATTCATTTGAGCTATCATCCGTTATTACTATACATTCCCCTTCGCATTCTACAAGGCATGCCTGGCAAAGTATGCATGCTTCTCCGCTCACTGCAACAGAGAGGCCTCCGCTTCCATTTTCAAATTTCTCATCAAAGTGCCTGTGGCCATCCTGTACGCTTGACCATTTCTGGACAAGCTCCTGGTTTGCGCTTCCCTTCCATTGTTGATCCTCTGGAGCGACATCTTTGTTAACGTCCTGTGAGCCCCTATCCTTCATCTCGAAAACTGCCACAGGGCAGACATCGAAACAGTGCGCGCATCCTGTACATTTTGGCTTCTCTACATAGACCTGCATAAATTAACACCTAAGCATTAGTATATCTCTTATTTCTTCAGTAAATCTTTTATAGCTTTTGCAGGATTCGTCACTCTTCTATCAAGCAGTGCTAACCTTTGAATCCCTTACCAATATACTTGGCATGAAGTATGAGACCCCTTCACTATCCCACGATGTAGACTGTTTGGTATCCTCTGCCGCCATTTCTATGTTCTGAAGCATTCTTAAGATATTCTCGCTTATCCTTATGCCAACCATTGATTCAACTTCTCCTTGCTTAATCTGGAACTTCATCTCTCCCTTTTCTATATAAACTGCAAGGTCTCTGGGAACTGTTGAGAAGCTTCCCGCAAGATAATCGCTGAACCTTGTATACCAGGTATTGGTTATGAGAATCCCTTTATCAACCTCACTTATAATGTCGTCAAGCTCTCTTCTCGAGTTCTTATGGTTGAAGACCATCTGTCCTGGAGATGGTTCAACAAGCCCTGCATTTCCTGTGCTTTCCGTCTTATACTTGATGGCTGTGGATGCATTATGCAGATAATGCCTAAGCTTTCCATTTACAATTATTCCCGTTTTCCGTATCGGATAGCCTTCATCATCATACTCGGAATGTTCTACAGAATCTTTTCTGGTTCTGTCATCGTATATGCTTACGCCAGCATTTGCTATTGTCCTTCCGCCCTTGCCCTCCAAAGGACTACCTGTTTCAATGCTGCCAGCTGTTGCCATTGAGTTTATGTTTGACAATAGCGAGCCGCCTGGTGACTGTGTGTATATTATATCATAATTGCCACTGCTTATCTTTCCCCTTCTAGTGACGCTCCTTGCCATATCGCTAACATGCCTTCCAAATTTATACGGGTTTATTCCTTTAACATTTATAGAAAGCGCAAAATCCTGGAAAGAAGTGATATTATTTATGATTCTTGTCGAGATTCTCAGCATTGTCTTTTCTTCAGAAGCGTTGACATCTCCGCTACTCGAAAGATTCGACTTTACGTGCTCGGTATAAACTGTTCCATACACATTCTCTTTTCCTCCGTTCTTTTGTGAAGTGGCGCCATCTATCAGGGATTCAGCCAGATTCGTAACAATCTCTGGATTTTCCTTTATCTCCTTATCTGGGCTTCCATGCTTGCCATATCTGAATGGACCTTTAGCAATTCCATAATAATCTTCTTTTGGCGGAAGCTTCCTCACCATACTCTTTGCAAGCTTTAATTTGTTCTTTACGTGGATCTCATCTATCTTCTCAAGGTTCGTGAAGAATACGCTCTTATTCTTTGTTATAAAGAGGCTTCCAGAGATTCCGGATTTTTCGACAACGGAGTCTATTTTGGAATTGACTATCTTGAGGTACTTCTCTGAAGTCTCTGCAATACTCACCACTGCCTCGTCAAAACCCTCTTTCACTGCCATCTCTACAATTCTATCCGCATCCATACAATCACTCAAAGACGAGAAGCGCGGATGGCCCTCCCATGCTTACAGGCATGCCTTGCATCGGTTCACCCTTCCCACATATTCCTGGAAATATCTGGAGATCTTTGCCTCTCATTTTCAATGCTCTCCAAAAATCCAGAGTCTTTCTTTCGAGGGCATAATTCTTCACCGGCTCTTTTATTCTTCCATTCCTGATAATGTACGCTTCATTTCCCTGGTATCTGGAGAAGCTTCTGGTATCATCTATGTTCCACTCCGTATAACTTTTAATATAAACTCCATTCCTTGCCTCGCTAGCAAGCTCATCAAGACTAGCATCTCCTTTCTCGAGATAAGTGTTTGACATTCTTATGAGTGGCTCGTTAGAGTAGTCATCACTTCTTGAGGATCCCGTACTTTTCTTCCCTATTGATGCAGCATACTCCCTATTTGTCAAGAGTTCATTCTGCATTCCCTTTTTAACAATGGTCTTCTTTTTGCCTCTGACTCCTTCGTCATCATAAGCGAAGAATCCATATGCATACTTTATTCCAGGATCGTCAACAATTGTTACTTCTTTGCTTCCGACGTTGCTACCCAACTCCTTCTCTCCGATATAACTCAATCCTGCCTGAGCTGCTTCCCTGCCGAAGACTCTGTCAGCTTCATTTGCATGGCCTACGCTCTCATGAACTGCTATTCCTGCTATCTCTGGAGATATAACTACTGACTTTATGTTCGAGCTCTCATTCTTGCTTATGGATATGCCCTTATCAATAACATTGTAAATATTCTTTGCCTCTTCTTCAACATTGCTTAATATCTCGGAAGCGTCAAAGAGCTCAATTCCGCCAATGCCTCCAAATTGCATCATTCTCTGCCTGCTTTCGCCATCTTTATTTATTATAAAATTAATGAAAGAGGTTATGGCCGGGCTGCAGAGTTCTATCCTGCTTCCCTCAGAATTTAGCATTAAGGAGTTTGCCTTTCCAATCCCGGCATAGATGCTCCTATACTTGATATACTTCTTATCTGCAATTCCCTTTTCAATATCCAATACGCTCTCCAGAACCTCATGGGGTTCTGCCTCTTTCTTAGGCTTTAATATTGATTTTACTCTCACTTTTTTTTCATCTGATAAAGAAATAGAAGCGCCCTTGAAGGGCCTGAATTTTATTAACCTCTCAAGATTGCTCTTAGAGAGGTTGTTTGTAGAGACTGTGAGCATGCTTCCTTTTTTAAGGATCCGGATTCTGAGCCCTGTGCTTTCCACATGCCCGCTTCCATTTAGCTTGCCCTGTTCTACAGAATAAAAGGAGGCTTCGGAATTCTCGAAGTAGGCCTCTGCATACTCTCCGCCAGCTGACTCAGCAAGCCTGAGAGCAAACTCAGCTACTTCAGAGATTCCCTTCATGGTTAGCCAAAGAGACTTGCCAATCCTCCGGCTGCTTCCTCTTCGCTTACCTTTTCTTCGGCCTTCTCTTCTTTCTTCTCCGCAGCGCCTCCGCTTGGCTGTGCCGCTGCTGGCTGTGCTACTTGGATGTTCTGTGCATTCTTTATCACATCCTTTATGTTGACTCCTTTTAGAGAGCTAGCAACAGACTTAGCCATGGCTTCGTCCGGATTCATGCCTGCGGACTTAATCACTTCCATAAGGTTTTTCTCTGTTATCTCTTTGCCAGCTGCATCGAGTAAGAGAGCAGCGTATATGTATTCCATCTTTCTTCACCTATATATTAAGCATTACTAGGCTTCTCCATAGTGTTGAGCTTTAGTGCGACTCTTACTGCATTTGCTATGAGCTTGTCTACTATCTCGGGCTCATAAACATTGGCTTCCAAGCCTATTCCTATTGCTCCTATGTAAGCCTTTCTGATAAGTTCACTAACATTGTATTCTGTTACTAAGCCGATCTCAGTGCTTAGCGTGTATGCCTCTGCAAAATTTCTTGTGATTTCTGAGAGCAGATAATCAACGCTGACTCCAAGTGATCTCTTATCAAAGAGCAAAGTTCCTTCAAGCACTGCTGAGAGCGTTGCCTGTGCCTCGAAAGGCATGACATCAAGCGTCTTAAGCGCCTTGGATACTGCTGGAGATATCTTGCTTCCCCTAGGCACGAGCACCTTCGTCTTTCCTATTATGACCTTTCCTTTTTGTATTTGGACATCTATGCCTGCAGCTTTCAGCTCTGTGACTGCCTGGCCCGGGGCTATCGATGTCTCTCCACCTTCTATAATTATATCGTTTGTAGCTATCTGATTTGGCTTTGCAGCAAGTTTTAATTTGCTTGAGCCTATGTTTTTATGTAATTCCATTGGCTCTTTATTAGATAATACAAGAACGATGTTTCCGTCTACGAATGGCAAAAGCTTTTTGTGATTCTCTTCTTCAAGTACTCTTGCTATGAGTTTTTTTCTAGCAACAACCATTTTGGTATCTGCCTTAAGCCCATTCCTTACTTTTTGTACAAGCCTGTCTGGTATGCCATTTATTGGCATAACTCCAACCACCTTGTATTTTTTTACCTCTTCCTTGAGATTCTTGACAAATTCTATCTTTTCTGATTTGATCATGATGGCACCTACATTAACCTCAGAGGCTTTGTCATTGTTAATTTAATATAGACTGATTTAATATGGCTCTGCCCTATCTTCTTTCCTATGCTTTCTATGACTTCCTTCATATTCTCATAGATATTCTTTGCATCCATATCCTCATTTCCAATGACACAGTGAACTGTTGGCAGGTATCTTCCCTTGCTCTTAAGCACTATTCTCTTGTTTAATTCATTTGCAACTCCAGACATGCTCATGCTTCCTATGAGTGGTCTAGGCATCTTCCCTCTTGGGCCAAGAAATTGACCAAAGTTCTTTGCTATTACTGGCATGAGGTTTGGCTGTGCAATCAACTCGTAATCAAGCAATGAGTTGAGTCTTGCCTGATCTCCCGCAATCTTATCTATATCCTCGCTGCTTATCACTTCAATATCATTCTTCTTGGCTTCATCTATGAGGTTTCTTTCCGAAGCAAAAAGCGCTATCTTTTTTACTTTACCTTTTCCATGAGGTAGTATCACATCAAGATTAAGCCTGTTGTCTTGCTTAGAGAAATCTATTCCCTTGAAATTTATTGCAAGCTCGACAGTCTGCTTAAACTTTCTCTTGCCCTTGTTCTCATTTATGAAATTTACTATCTTATCGTATTCTTCATCTGCCATTTAAACCCCTCCTGCCAAATGCAGTGATAACGGGAAAATAAGACACTTAAGTCTTGAATAATATATCTCATAAAAGTATAAAAAGGTTTTGCACTGCATAGTCTACGCAGAGCTGCTTTTTCTACCAAACAATAAAAACCAATTAAAAAATAAAAAATATGGCTCTTAGATTATTGCTTCTCTTGTATTGCCGCAGAAATCTGCTCTTCGCTTAATCCTGCACATGCGCTGCATGCCTGGATATGCTCCTTTGCTTTTCTTACTGCCTCTTCTCTGCTTTCTTCTTCTGCAACGAAGTTGCACTGCTTTCCTGCTCTACTAGATGCGAATTCATATTTTGCCATGTTTTCACCTATTTCTTATTTAAAAAAGGAAATTATTTAAGTTTATATGATTTCTTTTCATATGTTTTGACTTCATGAATTCCCGCTCTTCTTTCAATTAGATAGCTTTTTAATTATATAAATAAAATAAGAATAATATAAGAAGAATAAAGAAGGACAAGAAACACACCAGGGAATCTCTATGAAGGATCCTATAGATATCTTTTCTGATGCAATCGGAAACAAGACGAGATTCAAGATACTGGGCGCCATAGTCGATGGACCTCTTTCTGTATCAAAAATAGTTAAGACTACTCGCCTTGAGCAAACAAATGTTTCCCATAATCTAAGATATCTTCTTGATTATAACTTCGTTGGCAAAAAGACAATAGGCAGGGAACACGAATATTTCATAAACAAGGAGGTGCGGCCTCTTGTAAAGGATCTCATGTCAAACATCAAGAAGCATGAATCCATACTTAAGAAGAGTGGGATGATGACAATTTCCTTAATGCTTCTTCTCAAGTACCAGAACATAGATTCTCTAAGCCTTCTGCCTTATTTCTCACTTAACCTGAGTCTTCTGTTTCAGGATGTCCATGGGATACTGACCCAACTATTTTAATATTAAACTGCATAATTATCTGTAGGGGGTAAGGTGTCTGATCAGCAGTCTACAGTGTTAGAGCTCGTGAATAGGCTTAATGGGCGTGTTCTAATAAGCTCAGACATATCTGATGAAGATATGGCTGGTAAGGATATAGAATCCTTAACTGCGCAGATACTGAATTTCTTCGGGGATACACCATCAATAAATATACTTAACAAAGAAACCTTGCTACAGCTATCTTCTAAGAATGAAGATAAGATTCCAAAGCAAATAGAGATAAAAAGATCAAGCGAGTTCGTTCCTATAGCAAAAGATGTGGATGCTAATTTCAAGGCTAGGTCTGTAGAGGTGGAGAAAACCGGCGCGATGGTTTCCGACTTTGCTTCCTACTTTAATGATAGGTTCAGGAAATTGCGCCAATTTATAGAAGAGGGGCGGAGCTCAACTCTTCTTGGGATGATAAACAATATAGAAAGTCTAAAGCAATACACTCAGGGGAGAGAGGTAGCAATAGTCGGAATGGTATACGACAAGATAATAACGAAAAATGGGCATGTTCTGATAACGCTGGAAGACGAGACTGGGAGTGCCAAAGTTCTATTCTTGAAGTCAAATTATGGTGGGAAGGGAGAGAGTCTCTTTGATCTTGCTTCTAGAATCGTTCCTGACGAAGTCATAGCTGTGAGGGGAAAGCTATCAAGTCCATTTGTTATGGCAAGATCGATAGTATTTCCAGACATTGCAGTTCATGCAAGAAAGAAGTCAGAGGAAGATGTTGCCACAGCTCTCATCTCTGACACACATGTTGGCAGCAAGATGTTCATGGAAAGCCACTTTAGTAAATTTTTAGAATGGCTTAATGGTGGAGTAAATTATAAGAAGGACCTAGCAAGAAAGATAAAATACATAGTTGTTGGGGGAGATCTTGTCGATGGGATTGGGATATATCCAAATCAAGACAAGGAACTGAGCATAACCGATATTTATAAGCAATATTCTGTATTCTTCGAATTCATGTCAAATATCCCTGATTATATAGAAGTATTTATACTTACTGGAAATCACGACGCTGTGCAAAGAGCAGAGCCACAGCCAATATTGCCAAAGGATCTAATAGGGGATTTTGTGCAAAGGAATGTTCATTATGTATCAAACCCAGGATACCTAAATTTGCACGGTACTAAGATCCTCTCATACCATGGCACCTCACTTGATTCGGTGATACAGGGAATTCCGGGATGCACTTATTCAAAGCCCGAGGTTGCGATGTTGGAGATATTGCGGAGAAGGCACCTCTCGCCAATTTATGGCAACAATCCAATAATACCATCAAAAAAGGACGCCCTTATCATAGACGAGATTCCAGATATTCTCCACATGGGACATGTTCATAAAAATGGCTATTCAGACTATCATGGAACTCTTATAATTAACAGCGGAACGTGGCAGTCCCGAACAGGATATCAACTTAAGCTTGGGCATGTTCCAACACCTGCAATCGTGCCTGTCTATGAGCACAAGCTTGCTGACATGTCTATAGCTGATTTCAATAATGTATGATGGGTGTGCTTTTGGATACCGAGGAATATTTTAAGAGTCTATCTGGGGAATTTGACAAGGCTTTCTCTGTTGCAAAGGAAGCAAGGTCTAAAGGATACGATCCAAAGCCTTATGTGGAAGTAAGGCCGGCTCCAGACCTTGCAAGCAGAGTTGAAGGACTTACTGAAGTCGATGGCATCGAAGCAATAATCAGAAAGGCTTATACTGGCCAATCCAGAAGCGCCCTTGCTTTTGCTGTAGTAAAGGAGATATGCACTAACAGTACATTTGATAAATATGAGACCATTAAGAGGATTGAGGTAGCAGTCAGAGTTGGGGTTGCCATATTTACTGAGGGGATACTGGTTGCTCCTACAGAAGGGATACAGAGTGTAAAAAGATACAAGAATTACGATAACACTGACTATATTGCTGTTGTGTATGCAGGCCCGATAAGAGGAGCAGGTGGAACCGGAGCTGCCATGTCTGTTGCATTAGCAGACCAGGCGCGCAAATTATTCAACATAGGTGTATTCAAGCCACAGCAGGATGAGATAGAGCGATACGTAGAAGAGGCAGAGCTTTACCACACTCGAGCTGCAAGGCTCCAATACAAACCAAGCGATGATGATCTCAGAGTGATAGTGAGTAATTGTCCTATTTGTGTTGATGGCGTTCCAACCGATCCAATAGATGTTGGTGCTCACGCCAACCTTAAGAGAATAGGATATGATGGAAAAGAAGTGCCTATAACTAACAGGGTCAGGGGAGGAGTTCCCCTAGTTCTATGTGAGGGCATAGCGCAGAAAGCAAAAAAGGTAATAAAAGAGACAAAGAATGCGGGATTGGATTGGGAATGGCTAAATAAAATAATACGTGTAGAGGTAAAAAAGTCTGATGAGAAGAAGGATACATCAAAGTTTCTGGACGAGCTTGTCGCAGGAAGACCAATCCTCGCCTACCCGGGCTTTCAGGGCGGCTTTAGATTAAGGTATGGTAGATCACGATTCACAGG
>CAYWXC010000013.1:0-10193 GCA_964462345.1 Microcaldota archaeon
GCTTTCAGGTTTGGGTCCTGAAGACATGAGTTCAAATCTCGTACTCCCCGATTTCCACTTGGGATTATATATAGAAGAGAGATTTTGAACATTCAGAGTAGATTTATCATTCTATTCGACTAATCCTTATCGGAGAGTTTGATGGGAACTGGCTACGGCTTGATAGTAGACATACTGATTGGTGTAATAATAGGGTACTTGCTATTTGGAAAAATATGGCACAAAAGACCTGAATTTGCGTTGGTAAAACTGATTTGGCGAACTGCATTATGCAGTAGGATTAGAGGAATGGCTGCTATTTGGCCAGGTTAGGTTATTAATTATTAAACTTTCTGCTATCCAAATTCTTTTTGATCTTCTTTCCAAAGGATTAACTTCTTTCGATTACCGCAGTCATGCAATGTGCTCCTCCATAGCCGCCAGTGATATCTTTTAGATCAACTGCATAGAGGTCAACCCCATTCTGGTACAGATCTTTTTTATGTGGGAATATCTCTCCAGACCTTTTGAATTCCAAATACTCTTTCTTAGCCTGCCTGAATAAGGCACCGTATCTTTTCTTGTCCGATCTGGCTTTTGATTCTAGGTTTCCAAGAACGCTCTTTACTATCTGGTCACTATCTACTGCGAGTATAGTATGGTCCTTGATGCACAAGAAATTTGAAGCGTAGGAAAGCTGTTCTAATGTGGAGAGATTAATGATCCCGAAGCCCTTGCTTTTAATGTAATCAAATAAGGACATGGTCTTCTTTGATTTTGTATAGGATGATCCTTCTCTCTCATAAATCTCAACCTCCGCTTTCTTTAGAAGGACCTCAGCGCCGAGGACAAGGTCACTTCCAGCAACATTAAAATAAGTGTCAAGATGCATGTTCACCATTGGATCTGGCTCGTTGCTTGGTATCAATGGATGAGTTGGTTGATGCACTACTCCTACCTCTTTGAATCCAAGTCCACGCTTAAGCATTTGTTCCACCCCTTGCTTGTTTGTCCTGTCTCCTGTACCAAGAAGTGCGAATTCCTTCATCGGTATGAAATCTCCACCCTCAAATGTTGCTGGATTTGTACTCTCATGCACTATCTTCAGCTTCATCATCTTCCATAGTATCTTTGTGAACTGAGGTTCGTTTCTTCTTTGGGGCTTTGACATTCTGGAGAGAAAAATTCCTTTATCAGTCACTGCTTGCTGGTCTCTCATAAAATATAAATTTGCGAGAGGGTCGCGTTCCGTCACGTTGATATGTATTGCCTCAATACCATTACTTCTTCTAAGCACCATTCTTGGCATCAGCATTATGATATTGAGGAAATAATCTATGTCATACATGTCTATATTTTCTTTAAGCTCCTTCCTTGCAGTCTCGCCTTCCTTTGGATCGCCGACAAAATCTATCTTTTTGATCGCGGCATCGACTACCATCTCCTTCGCCTTTCGATCCCTATCTGCGTATTCTTTGATCTTTTCTAGAAGATATTCGACCCTGACTCCAAATTGGTCGTGAAGTGCATAGACTAATCGGTCATGATCCTTAAGTGCCGCATTCTGGCTGAATGCCCTCTCATAAAGGAAGGCATAAGGATCGAGAAGACCAAAGAACATCTCGATCCCTGGTTTATGCACTATGACCTTTCTTAGCTTATCCCATTCTGCTTCTATGCGACCTTCCATCAAAGCACATCATGCATTTACAAAATTATCTATGAGGGGCTTCACAGAGGAATTTACTCTATATGCCCAATAAAACATTATCAGGGGATTTCAGATCCTACCACGCTTCCCACGCTTACTCCTATAAGAGTGGGAAGACCCAATTCCTTTCGCAGGGATTGTTTGTTATTTGCCATCCAACACATTCCCAAGATATTCCACTACGAAACGATACTAATAAAAACAAAGCCTTTAAATAGGTTCTTCAATTGGCTTTTTATCAATCGGTAAATTTGATTAGGATAATTGGGATACTGGGCGGAATGGGTCCTATTGCGACTGGGAAGTTTATTCCAGGGATTCTGGCTCTCTATCAAAAGGACCACGGCGTGTTTCAAGATGGCGAATATCCTAAAACAGCAATTTACTCTATATCACCCAAAGGATCTAACGAGAGTGGAATCAAAGCCAACAATTTGCTTGAAAGGAAATTTCTATCTGGAGTAAAGGAATTGGACAAGACGAGCGCAGACTTCATAACAATCCCATGCAATACTGCGCACCATTACATAGATCGCATGAGAAATGTTGCGAAGGCTCCAATAATAAGTATAACTGAATAGACTGTTAAAAGAATAAAAAAGTTTGGCATGAAAAGGATTGGCTTATCCTTTTCTGAAAGCACTTACAAAGAAGGTGTTTATTGGAAGCCTTTTTCAGCAAGTGGAATAATTGTTGTAGAGCCAACAGAACTCGAGAAAAAAGGCCTCACAAGGCTTGTTCTTCATGTGATGGGTGGAACATCAACATCTAAAGATAAATTGTATATGAAAAAGTTGATGAAAAGAATGAAGAGAGATGACAGTATAGACGCAACGATAATATGGTGCACAGAATCATCATACGTACTTCGTGGTAAAGAGTATCCTATGGGAGTTATAGACGCTTTTGATGTTCTTGCCTAGGAAGGTGAAAATGCATACAAATGATTTAACCTCTCAATAGCATCCTCATTCCATCTGTGAGATCTTTTAGCGAATCTGCAAGAATGTCTGGTCTAGCTTCAATAAGTCTGCCTCTCGTATGGTAGCCTGTTGCCATACCAACTGCAACAACTCCTGCATTTCTTGCCTCTGCAATATCATAACTAGTATCTCCGATATAAATTGTCTCCTCTTGCCTGACACCGAACTCGTTGTAAGAATCTATTATACTCTTCCCCTTATCCCTTATACTTCCATAGATTCTTGTGATATAATTTCGTAGTCCGTACTCATCACTTTCTCTTAAAAGATGATTTATAGGATGGCTGCTTATTACAACTGCTGGCACTCCGGCATCTGAAATCACATTGAAAAAATCTATAGCATCTGGATATGCAATTGGATTGCTTCCCCTTTCCCTAGCGAACGAATACTCTCTCCTATACTCCTCAGACAAAACCTCTGAATTTTCTTTTATCCCTTGATTGCGAAAGAAGTCCACTGCGGTGAGTGTTGTCTTTTGCAACCATTCATCGAACGACATGGTCTCCTTTCCATGTCTGGTGAGAACGGCCATGTTTGCCTCATAAACTGATCTTCTATCATCGCTTATGACTCCGCTCCAATCTATGGCAACAAGCCTGATCCTGTTGGGAGGGGTTCTTTTCCCCGAAATGTATATCAATAAATCAACCTGGCATCGTATAATTGTTTGTTATGAATGGATACTTCGGTGTTACTGGGGGGTTGCCTCCTGTGTAGTTGTCAACCGCGTATATCATTATTGGGTTGGTGCTGTTGACGTAATTGATTCCAGTGAAGTTCGCCGGATAGACTAGCTTGAATCCAGGCAACTTTCCGAAGAAGAAGCCTTTGTAGTAGTTGGAATTGTAAAACTCCGAAGGAGCATTCGTAACTGTATCGTTAGGTCCGTTTGGCAGATACAATACCAGGAATTCAGCGAAAGGTTGTCCTCCAAGATTTGCAACTCCGTAGAAGAACTCCTGCGTCGGGACTATTACTGCATTTGTCTTGCTTCCGTTTGTATCATACAACGTTACCGGAGCCCCTGTATTGAGTACAGACGATGGCACACAGTAATTCTGGTATGTGGTTGAGTTTGGACCTAACAGCACGGAATGAAGTGCGGATATGGATGTATTCTTGAATTGGCAATAATCCGCTATGCTTGTTGCTCCAGATGATGCCAATGGTACAAACGCGTATACTGGACCATGAACCTGCTCACATGTTGAGTTCCCTATTCTTCCCTGCTGGTTTGCAAATGCAAGAGTTGTCTGATTGGTGTCGATGCATGCAAGGAAGTCCAATGCTCCCCATTTCTGCATCAGTTGGTCATCAAATAGAACATACTTTGTTTGCATTGAATTCATGAATGTGGATAATGTTCTCGGGCTTACATTGTCCTTAGCTCCAAGGACATATTGGGCAGCCGTTGCGTAGTCCAATGTAGGCACTGCATTATCTCCTCTTAATACAGCATTGCTATTTCCAAACCAGTTTATCCAGTCTCCGTAATCCCACCAGGAGAGTATTCTAGGTCCGTAAGGACCTACATTCTGCCTCATCCATGTGGTTGCTGCTATCCAATATGATGGCACTGTCTCACAGAATAGATTGTAACCGAGAGAGTTTCCCTGGTTTGCAAGGGTGTTGCAATTTGGATTTATTGCAGCTGCAAGTATTCCAACTATGCTTCCCAATTCAACTATCGCAACTACTATCGCTATCACTGCTATTATCATCTTCTTGTTTGCAAAACTGATATCCTTGAAGTTTATATTAAAGATCTGCTTTACATTTTCACGATGTGAAAGCCCTTCCTCTGCAAGTATAAAGAGCTCTCCTATTATCACGCCTATCGCGAGTATGTATGCGACTCCAAAATGTGGGAGATACTTAACCTCCAACATTCCTGCCACTGTGAGTGGCAACACTATGGTTAAAGAGAGAACGCTTGCATTTGAATCCCTATATAATATCGCAAGGATTGCAAGTATTGCAAATGCTCCAAGCACTAAGAATATCAGCAGATTTGTTCCAAAGATACTTTGACCTATTACAGAGAAGCCATTGCTTCCAAAATTGAAGTTAGCTCCGGTTGGCGCATACTCCTGCACTGTGGCAAAGAGCGGTATTGATGCGGTAGTGAAATGCTTGGTCAATGCTATATAATTCTTTACAGGAGTACCCAATTTTGTGAATGCTATGAGCAGTATTACAATCACTATAAGAAGGCCTAGCCATCCCGCGTATGTCTTAACATCTACTTTATTTATAACAATCTTTTTCTTTGCAATTATCTTTGGCACATACTCAAAGATCAAGACAAATATGAGGCCAAATAATCCCGTCGCTATTGTCAAAGGAATCCCCCCTACAGAGAGGGATCTATTTGATAAGACTGTTCCGTAAGGGCTAAAGACCAGGAAGAAAGCAGCTATTACTGCAACAACTATTGCATTGGTCTTGTAAAAGTCAATCATGCCCTTTCCTGTCTTCGCAGATCTGAATACATTTATTATTCCTTGAATGACTATGTAAAGCCCGAGGACTCCTGCATCTACCGTATAATAATGTGCTCCAAGGAATGTGGATGCAAATGCAATTCCTGCCAATACTGCGAATCTCTTCTCTTTTGGATTATTGACTGCTACGAGATACGCTGCAAAGAAGAAGAATAAGCTGAAGATTCCCCAAGGCTCAAGTAGTTGCTCTCCTGCTATGAATGTTGAGATCAGGGTTGGCATTCCTGTGACTAGCGCAGCACCTATTATTGCAGGGAACTCTCCGTATTCATGGTAAAGGAACATGAATATGACAAATACAAGAAGCGCGGCAGCTATCGGTGGATAAAAGCTGCTCACTTGGCTTAGTAATGTTATGTTTATCGTTGAATTGTTGTTAGGGCCAAGTGAATTTGCCACAGAGTACCAATATGCTTCTATATATGGTATGAGTGGCTCTATTCTATGTGGCGATCCGGAAGCCAGTGTAGGCCATGCTGAATGGTCGTAAAAGACCTGATAGCCATGTACGAGTATTGATTCCGTGCTTAACATATCAAAATAGGGATCAAACTCAAAGAAATGGGGAGCTATGCCCAAACTCGCTATCCTTGTCAAGAATGTTATAAGTATAAAGAGAAGAAGAAGGGACCAGATCAATGTGCTGTACTTAGACCCATTCACGTTCAGATTCGCTCCAAAGTTGTCTATGTTTGCAAAGGAGCCTATGACCTTCGATAGCTTATTGATGCTATCCTTATTGATTATTCCCTGCATAAAGCAGAGCACTATTCCTATAACTGTTAAGACAATGACATTAATATTGTACAATGAAGCCGAAAATGCGAATGCATGCACGTAATTTATGAAATAGCCTTCAAGCCATGTCAATGTTGGAGGAAAAATCATCCCGAATATGAACCCTATCATTACTATCTCAAACATGTTTAGTTTTGTCTTCTTCAATAGGGCCAAGGAAAGAAAGAATCCAGGAACAATTATAGAAAGAAGGATCACGATTGCTGCTAGTATGAACGACATATATACACGTAGATTAGGCTAATATATTTTAAATAAATAGAACATATAGGTATATAAAAATATATAAACAATCAGGTTATCTTATTCTGAAAATGGAAAATTAACCCAAACATTGCATATGGTTATATAAATTTACTTTTATCCATAAATCACCAACTCATAATGTTTGGCTCTTTAGCTTATGCTCAAGAGAGACTAGGATGGTAATAATATGGATGCATTGATACTATGCGGTGGATTCGCAAAGCGACTTGAACCAATAACAGAGTTCATACCGAAGATGCTCTTGCCAGTCAATGGGAAGCCTCTTCTTGACCATATCATAAGCGACGTGTCCTCATTAAGGGTCGATAGGCTAATAATATCTACAAACCAGAAGTTTCTTCCCCAGTTTGAGTACTTTGTAGAGCTTAGGAAGAAGGCAGGCCTCATTAAGGAGATAGAGCTGATATCTGAGCCTACCTTCTCAAACGAAGAGAAATTTGGTGCAGTCAGGGGAATCACCTATGCAATAAAGCAAGCAAATGTGAATTCAGATCTTCTGATAATAGCTGGGGACAATTTCTATAACTTCAGCCTGAAGAAGATGCTTGAGCACTTCAATGGCAATAAAAAGCCGACCATAGCGCTTTATAACATAAAGTCGCTTGATGACGCAAAGAGATTCGGAGTTGTAAAGTTGGAAGGAGACAAGATAACCGAATTCGAAGAAAAGCCTAAAGAACCGAAGTCAACATTGGTGAGCACTGGAATATATTTGTATCCAAAGGAGGTCCTTTCAAAGTTCAAGAAGTACATCGACGATAAGAATAATCCGGATGCACCTGGTTATTTCCTGCAGTGGCTATTGAAAGATACTGAAGTTGAAGGTATAGTATACCATGATGATTGGTTTGACATAGGCACAATAGATACCTACAGGGAGCTTTTCAACAAGTTCAACAAACCAAAAGAGAATTAATAAATTTATGATTAATATATATTATGAATCAATGGTGTGTTTATGGGCTTATTGAATCTTTTCAAGAAGAGTGATGGGGGGAGTGATAGCTCACTTCCATACATGGTCAGAACAGAGCTTGTCCCTTACAAACTTTATTCCAACTCCAAAAGCTCTACGATGCTAACTGTGACACTAAAGAATATAGCTGGAGAAGAGCTCCTAAGCTCTATATCTGTAGCAGTTCCTAAGCAATTGAGCCTTGATGAGACCGGAATATCTAAACAGAAGGAGGTCAAGCTCGGCCCCATCGCGCCCAATCAGGAACTTAACGCTAAATTTACGATCTATGGGGATGTAGGGACTGAAAAAGGAAATTATACAATAAATATAACTGCATTCGTTAACCACAACAATTATGCATATGTGATAAATTCCCTTACTAAGAAGCAGATAGTTCAGGTCGTTTGATTAATACTTTTCTGTAAGTTAGAGTACAGAGGGTACAAATTCATCTTTAAATGCAATTGAGTGTTATCATGGACAATTCAAATCCAACATCGCAACAGACGCCATTGCCAAAGTCAGGCAACACCTTTCCTATCAAGTATGTAGCTGCATTAGTGTTAGTCATTATCCTAGTGGCAGGAGCATACTTTGTCTTAATGCCATCATCCAATTCAGGCCAGGGTGGCTCAACGGCAAACAACTCTACTCTTCAATCTACTGGCAATATAAATGTAAGCCAGAGCGTCTCAAGCTACCTTCTCAATGAATCCGAAGCCGCATCAATGGTTGGAAGCGGAGGCTATTACTCAGTCAAGAATGCTAACAGCACGCAGCTCAGCTCAGCACCCCTAATATATGGGATCATAGCTGGAGCATCAATGAGGTACAACATCACCTCTGGAAATTCAAGAGGAGCTATAATAGAATCAGTGCTTGTTGCGAGGAACATTACGGGAACATATAATTTTGCATTAAACGCTTTCAGCTACTACTTCAACCTTACTGGAGTCAGCAAACCCTCACTTGCAACTGCCGATAATATGGGCTACATTTATGCATCTTCAAATTCCTTAAATACTACAATAGGGAATAGCATGATAATAATAGGTAAGAAGAATAATGAGGTCGTAGTGCTTCTTGTCAGCAGCAGCTCTGCAATACCTTCTGTGCAGTATGTTGCTGCCAATGTCTCAAAGAAACTGCCATGATGCAACTTGTGTGCAAAGCCTATTTATCTTAAGCTGCATAATGACAATGGTTATTGTATGCTATGCGAGAAATATGCTCCATACACCCTCGGCGCGATTGCCGGGAATAAGGCAGCGGTAGATTCTCTCATAGCCTTTACTTCTTCAATAAACCTCGGAGAGCATCCGAGACCAATACTAATCTTTGGACCATCAGGAACAGGAAAGACTACTGCTGCACACGCAATTGCATACTCTGGTGGATTCGAGACCATAGAATTGAATGCTAGCGATTACAGGGATGCAGATACATTGAACAAGCTTCTTTTACCAGCAAGCAATACGAGGGGTCTATTCAACAAGAGGGTATTGATAATATTGGACGAGGTTGATGAGCTATCAAGCAGATTTGATTCAGGTGCAGAAAAGATAATAACACAGCTTCTCAAGTCATCAAGGCAGCCGATTGTTCTCATAGCCAACGATTTCTGGGACAAAAAAATAAGCTTCATGAGAAATTATGTAGAGAAAGTCGAGTTCAAGAAGATAGGAAGGGAAGAGATGCTTAAGCTTCTGAAATCGATAGCTGATAGGGAAGAAAAGAGCATCGGGACGGATGTGTTGGAAGAGATAACGGCAAGGAGCAATGGGGACATTCGAGGAGCCATAAACGACCTGGAGCTACTTCTCGGAGCCAAGGAGGATCTGCTCGACAATCTCGGCATACGTGACAGGAAGATAGAGGTCTTCGCCACTCTGGATCGAATCTTCCTGACTGGCAATTTCGATTCATCAAGAAACGCCATGCTCAACAGTGGTCTGGATATTGAGATGATGATAAACTGGGTAGACGAGAATATACCAAACAGATACATACTAAAAAGCAGCATAAAGGATTCATACATTCAGCTCTCAAAGGCAAGCATGTTCTCCAACAAGGCTTCAAGAACCAACTATTATGGATACATGCGCTACGCATCGATACTTACATCAGCCGGAGTATCCCTCGCGGGAAGAGGAAGGGTTACTCTTCTAAAGCAGTACTCTTTTCCCTCCACAATAAGATACTTGAGCAAGACAAAGAAGGATAGGCATTCATTAAACAACATAGCATCAAAACTGATGCCAATACTACACTCTAACAAGAGGAGCATAATCAATGATTTCCTTCCCGTCTTGAGGATCATGATAAGCAAAGCGAAGAAGGAGTATGGGGAAGATTATACTGTAGAATTTCTGGAAAGAAAGTTCAATCTTCTGAAAGATGAGGTAGAAGAGCTCTCTAACGTATATGGGTTGCCATGACTCATTCTTTGACTGCCTTTGAGGAAGCCTTCCATCCATAAACAAGTGAGAGATTCACTTCGAACCCTATTGTAGGCTCTTCTATGCCGAAGTTGTTAAGCACCTCTGGATGAATCTCACCGAAGAAACCAGCAACTCCTTTCTCTGCTGACGCATCGGCAACTCTTCCATCTATGAAACTCTTTCTTTCCGCTTCTTTTATATTGTATTTGATGTTTAAGGTCGAGAGCAATCCTTCAAATATTGCTTTAATGTCATTGAAGTTCGCTTTAGGGTCCGCAGAGACCGCTGCAAGGTGTATATCCTCACGTATCTTCTCCTCTTCCATCAGAAAGGTCAGATCAACCTCAAAGAGCCTTTGAGGCATCTTTTCGCTTACGGATTTGCCAAGGTTGCTCAGGAGCGATGGAAGTATTGATGTTCTCATCATGGTTATTGTCTGCATTCTCGCATTCTTTAATTTTATCGAACCGCTTGGCTCCTCCAGCCTCATCTTAGAGAAATTGGTCTCTTCATTTGTGAAATAAGTATTCATGGCCTCGCTAAATCCGT
>CAYWXC010000014.1:0-9224 GCA_964462345.1 Microcaldota archaeon
CCATAATCTTCAAATCCGGCAGTTGTTACTGCAGAATTGGCTGTGAAGATGTAAGAAATAGAGGGTGATAGCGGTCCATATCTAGATACTGGAGAATGAGCACCATCTTTCATAAATAATGGGGAGCTGTCAAGGTATGCATTGTTCTGGTTAATTAGTTGTTGAGCAGTCGTATTAGGCCCAGATAAAGCAGTGAGGTTAGATTCTGCAAGCGAGAGCATTGTTGACTGAGCATCTATGTAATGGGTCTGGTATGGAATCTCGGTATAATAATGGAAATATAATAGTATTGATATTGTGGTGAATGCTATAACTAATGCGAATACAGCATCAAGTGTGAATACTATCGCTTTCATCGAATCACATTAACTTATACCGAATGTACTGTTTGTCCATGCAATTATCTCCATCTGCGCGCTTTCTCCATCTATCTGTGTTGGAACCTTTAATACTTGAATGGATGTCGCATTGTTTGTCTCTGGATTAAGCCCTGCAGAGAGGTTAAGGCTTCTGGATTTTAATACTATATAGTAATCAAAGGCAACGCCTAGATTCTGCTTTGTTGCTTGATAATTATAATTGGACATTGCTACAAAACTCATAAACCTTCTCATAGATATGGTGCCGTTCTCTGTAGCTATGCCAATGCTTATCCCATTCCAGGTATTTACATCCGTAGAATTTATTACCGATGCCCAGTTTGAAGGGCTACCAGTAGTTAACAATCGTCCCCGTATGCTCTGAGCTTCTAGCTGCAGATTGCTTACCCAATTACCAGAGGATATTGCGAATTGATTGCTTATGTTGAACCATTCAAAGGATAGCAATATTATCGCAATTCCAAATATCACTATTGCAAAGATAATGTCGAAAGACCAAAATTGCCCTTTTGAATTTCTCATGATTATCACGTTATGATTCCCAAGATAGGGGTACAGTTATGGATGCTTTTGGAGGAAGGTTTGCTTGATAGAGACCATATATCTGGCTATTGCTCAGTGGCTGCCCATATATCTGAACATCGGCGATGCTCGCGTTTGATACCAGCGATCCTGGAGAAAATGTACCAATGTATTTTGCACCTGTGATTATTGGGAGAGAGGTTGTTAATGAAGAAACCTCGTTGTTATTAATGAATGTTGAGACCTTAGTGCCATTGACCCTCACAGCATAAAAGTACCATGCGGACCTAGGTATTGATGCTGCTATGCTTGGACAGCTTCCATCAATGTCTACGCAGAGTTTCCCATTGCTTTGCGTGCCAAGGGCCATAATCCCAGTAACTGTATTTGTATTTATGAAGAATTGCTCGTTTGAGGTATTCTTTGCATTTACCCACATTACAATTGTATAATTGGCGAACTCGTTCTGAGAGCTGCCCTGCACCCCTATATAGCTATTCTGGCCATTAAAGTTTATTCCATAACCATTCAATGATCTTAGAGCGCCATAATTTTCCGTAGAGTGGGCTTCGGTGTATGATACGCTAGTGGGGATTCCGACAGCCCCATTATTCACGAGATCTGCGGTGTTTCCGTTCAGAGGCCACCATGATAGAAGCCCAGCACTCAATATAGGAACACCATTTATTCCTTCACCATATAATGTGGAGATCTCTGCAGGGGTGAGCGATTGATTATATACTTGTACATCTGCTATCTGGCCGTTGAAGAACTCTGAGAAGGGATTTACTTGATCACCTATTCTAATTTGAGAGGGTATAGTGTCGAAAGAGAGCTTCTCACTCTTTATCATTTCCCCATTAACATAGAGTGTTGCATTTGTACCATTATATGTGCCGCACATGAAAAGCCATTGATTGAGAGGATATGCATAAGATGCTATAACATCTCTACCGTAGCTCCCAAAATCAACCCCATAAGGTACCAAACTTGAGAATCCTATGAATCGGGCATTCCCTGTGTTGTCAGTACCATATGCAAATAGCCATGACCACCCATCATTGCTGTAATACGTTTGAGGGTATGCGTAGGGCTTACCATACGCACATATTGTTCCAGGAGAATTTCCATTAGGAAGCTGCAATGTGGATGGTATGTTTATTATCGAATTGTATCCGTTAAATGTCCCTGCTAGAATGCTTGTAGAGTTGAAGTATCTCTGCTGCGGTATTATTGGCTCTGTGAATTGCACATTTCCATATAAGGAACCATAATTCTCATGGTAAGAATAATCATTTGCATTTCCCCCAAGAGGCCACCACCCAACGAGGTTACTGCTCGATGGAGGAGAAGAGATCCCATTGAGATACATCTTTAGAACCTGAGATTGGGTAAGCACACCTTTGTATACTTGGACATTGGCTATGCTTCCGTTAAAGAAATTTGGACAGGTAACAGAATCGATTGCGTCAGAACCACCGATTCCAAAATGATCTGTAGTAAGTGGATTCCAGGAAGTTGTAGAGAATGGACCCGAGACATTTGCAAGTCCACCATCTATATACAATGATAGGTACATATTCGAAGCCGTGAGATTTTCCACCTGGAAGACGACAAAGTGCCATTGGCCATTATTAATCTGCTGAGGAGATACAACAGTTTCATAAGGGTTGGCAGCAGCATTGTTTATGCTTCCCCTAAGCTGGCCATAATATGTTATTATTTTGTATCCCCCTACACTGCAGCTCCCGCCTTTTGCAACGATCTCATTATCTGAAGAGTTTGAAGATGTTTTTACCCATGCAGTTATTGCAAAGCTGCCCGAACTGAAGTTAAATGCAGTTGAATTTGGAATCATTATCCAACCATTTCCTGCAAATCTTGCTCGAAAAGCAGGAGCGGCCCATGAGGCATTGTATAAGATTCCCTGTCCACCAAATGCACCTGTGCTTGAGGATACATTCCCAAGGCCATGGTTCATCGGCCACCACCAATCAAGGAAGGGCTCTGTACTAGAATTTCCATTGAATGCGGTTGCTGTGACAAAAGCCTGCCCCGTAGTTCCGTTCTGGTTAAGAAAAGCCCTTGCGGTGCCATTAATATTTGTAAAGGAGGTTGTAGAGCTACCAGTAGAAAATGAACCAAGACTTGTGCTAAACCCTACAAGGGCATCTTGAACAGGAAAACCGCCATAACCACTAACATTTGCAGAGATTTCAGAGACTGCGCGATATACTAGTGCCCCATTTATTATGCCATCACTTCCCTCTCCAGAATAATCGTTAGTGTTTCCGTTCAGAGGCCACCAGCCCATTATTGTATTTGCGCTTATCGGTTCTCCACTTATTCCTTCGTTGTAAAGTGCAAGTATCTGGTTTGATGAGAGAGAAACATTATATACTTGTATATTAGCAAGAGATCCGTTCATCAAATAAGAACTATGGGAATAGCTCCCGATTAAGAAATCTGCCCCGTTTGAGCCGAAGGTAGCCCCAGATAATGAGCCACTCTCTATTCCATTCAAGTAAGCTTCTTCAATTCCTGAAGAAGCGTTGAATGTGCCAACTAAGAAGTACCATTTATTTTTCTCTAGGCTACCAAATGGAACATTGAATCGGGATCCTGTAGACCCATATATTGAAAATTCAGGAGATCCTGCGCAACCAGATAAGCAATCCCCATAAATATAATATCCAGAATTTCCACCAGGAGTTTTGCCGACCATCATCCAAGGAGTGTTGCTTGAGAGATAAATCCAACCTGCAACCGTTATTGATGAAGGCATAAGGGCAGAACTTGAACCTGTGTTTATGTAAGTATGTCCATTAAAGACAGGAACATGAATAGATTTGCTATAAAGTGAGAGATATTCTGCCTGTGAGCCAGGATTCTCACAAAGATAATCAACACATATGGAACCCAATGAGTTCTGTATGGATATTGTACCGCTTGATATTGGTAAAGCATAGTAACCAGATTTTGATTGATATGTAGCGCTTGAGATGATATTCCTTGCCTGGCTGTAAGAGATTGCCTGTATGACTTGGGAGCCGAGCTTTGCTTGCACTATAACAGCGCCACTCTGACTTAACGTTATATTATAATTGAGATTGCCAGCAGTCCCGATTATTGGAAGCTTTGCTGTGTATCCGTTCCCAGATCCAACAGCCCGGTTAAGTTGAACCACTATGTTCTGTGCAACAGTCTGCAACTGGGCAAATATCTGGCTATTGAGCGCAAGTGCCCTCTGTGCTGATATCGTTGCAAAGAGAACTAGGAATATTACAACCACGAAGGCAAATACCATCATGAATTCCAATGCAATCTGAAGCCTTGATCTCATGTATCCAACCGCAAGCTGAAGCCTAAGCTTCGATTTATAATAGGAATAAAGATTTAAAAAAGAGCCTAAGGAATCAGAATACTGGATAATATTATGTCGTCTCAGAAAGATATACGCATGGGATCGCAGGGTTCGTTGGACAGTTTGCCTGCGCGCTTACATTTATTATATAGGTACCAATAGGAGTTATCCCACCCAATTGGCCGCTTATATTTACGGGCGTGTAAGAAGTGACATAACTCTCTCCAGATGCACCCCTTATCACAAATGTTATCTCGTGGCCAACCTGCCCAGTCTGAGTCCCTATATACACATATGCAACGCCAGGAGGCACATTTATCTGAACAAGCTGCTTTGCTGGGGGCCCTTCATTCCCAATTAATGTTGCAACTGTTGAAAGCTTGCTTGCTGCCTGCTGCGATTCTGATCCTGACAAGGATGTAGAAGTGTTTGCAAGCTGTATGAATGCAAGCAGAACTAATGGGAGTAGGATAGCAAGTCCAAAAGCGAGAGTTATCAATAGCTCAAGGCTTGATTGCGCCTTCTTTCCTTTCTTGATTCTTTCAACCATCCGTACCTTCCCAAAATCTTATTCTTCCTCAGGCCTTGACCTAGTTTCCTTTCCAGTAATTATTAGCTCCTTTCTTTTTTTCACGGAGTTGTACAGTCTCTCGATAACCTCCTTGATGGCCATCTCCAGATTATAATTAAATGATGAATCGGATATTACTCCCCCTCTCCTCAACCCTAGCCTTGCCTTTAGCTCGAAGTTTCTGGACCTTGCCCTCTTCACATCGACAGATATGAAGTCGACCTTAAACTTGGAGAACTTGTTGACCTTCTCTGCCAAGGCATCGAACGCGTCCTTGATCTCTTCTTCATATTCTTTTGTGTAAGGGTCTAATCCCGCTATGAGAATATTATTAGCGGTGACATTTGATCCAAGAACTACAGATTCGAATATGTCCCTCATTGTCAGCATGCCTGCCGGCCTTCCTTTCTTCAATACCACTATTGATGATACTCCATTCTCCACCATCTTCCTTATGCCTTCATCTGCACTCTCATTAGAATTGATTGTATGGACATTTCTTTCTAGTATAGAACTTAGATCTACTTCTTGTGAAAGCTCTCTTCTAATTCTCTCTGGCCTTGCCTGCATCTTTGCAGTGTACTGCCTTATGTCCCTATAGGTTATTATCCCGAAAAGCCTTCCATCCTGAACTACAGCGAGCCTTCTCACCCTATTATCTTCCATGAGCTTAAGCGCCTTTGTCACTGTGACATCAGGGCTTATCGCTATCAAAGGGGTGGACATGATAGCTTCGGCATTCTGCTTTGAAAGAAGATGCAGGGATAATATGGATTTTAATATCTCTTCCCTCTTTACTACTCCTTTCACTCTTTCCTTTTCATAGTATGGAAGTGCCTTTGCTGCTGAATCATAAAAATAAAGAGCTGCTTTTGCTATTGATGTGCTCGAATCGAGAAGAGGCACATTTCTTGCGAATTTTCCTATTTGAGTTGTATCTATTATCTTAAGCGCATTCCTTCGTGCAAGTGCCTTGCTGTCGACTATGCCCTTGTACTCCTTGTCCCGTGTGACTATCACGGCACCTAGCTTGTTGATGCTTGTGAGAGCATCTGAAAGATTATCTTTCGAATCATATATTCTGGTCTTTGTAACAAATCTTTCGGGCACGTTTGAAAACGCTTCTTCCATAACAATCACAACAGCTGATTTCTATTATTGAAAGCAGATTTATAAAGATGACACAAGACAGGAGGATGCTGTTTTCAATACCTAACAAAATCAGAAGATTATTAAATTCCTTTTAATTACCTTAAGGAAGGTTATCTGATGGTTGATTATAAGATTGCATTGATTATTGCAATTGTAATTATTTTAGTCATAGCTGCATTGATATATTATTATGAGGTTGGCAAATCTGGCTCTAGGATCCTGACTATAGGAGGGACCAGTGCAATCTGCACTCCGATGACAAGCTTGACATGCACGAATGCAAGTATAAACAGCAATGGGAGCATCAATTTTGAGTTTGGGCAGAATATAGGAGGACCTATGTTCAATCTTGCATTCGCATGCACGACCCAAGAGACCTCTTCTGGAGGACCAGATACAACCATTAACCCATTCATACATCTAGGAAATTCAACACTTTCAAGCGGAGGCAGCGAGAGGATAAGAGGATTGCCATGCTACGATCCCAGTGGAAATAAGACGAGTTTGACATATGCTTATTTATGGATAAGCTACTCTGGCAGCGTTAGAGGAGTCAGCAATACTGTCAAGATTGGAACGGTTAGAAGCGGATGAACAAAATTAAAGAAAAAGTTATAATAAGTTATAACCCATTTATTAACGCATTTAAGTTATATCTTGGGCAAAGTGAGTGATATGCGTATTGCCTCATGGAACATAAATTCAATACGAGCACATATGAATCGCCTTCTCGGATTTTTAGAAAGGCATAATCCAGACATAGTCTGTTTGCAAGAGACAAAGATATCAGATAGGGATTTCCCAATTATGCAATTGGGAGCGGCAGGATATTACTCGATACCATACGGCCAACCCGGATACAATGGAGTTGCAATTCTCATACGAGGAATAACAAAGCAAAGGGGATTAGTATCCTTTTCTGATTCTGCAATGCGTAAATCAGATTATACAAAAAAAGAATACGAGATTACGGAGATTTCAAGAGGCTTTGCCGAAGATCCTGCAGAAAATGAAAGAAGAGTATTGTCTGCATGCATAGGTGGAATTAGACTCGTAAATGCATATGTTATTAACGGAGAGGATAAAAAGAGCAACAAGTTTGAGCTGAAAAAAGAGTGGATATATAGATTAGGCAGATGGCTGCAAAGCTTTACAGATCATCCCCCAATCTTAATTGTAGGTGATTTCAACATCGCACCAGGAAATCCAGACGTTTGGGATCCGATCAAGACTAAGGATCGTATACATTGCACAACAGAGGAAAGAACATGGCTTAAGGAGTTTCAGGGTGAGAGATTATTGGATCTCTTCCGAGCAGTAAAACCCGAATCTAAGGAGTATACGTGGTGGCCTTATACTAAAGGTGGATTCGAGAACAATGAAGGGCTTAGAATAGATTTGGCTCTTGGAGATAGGTCATTAATCAGTTCCATAAAAAATATTTGGGTCGATAAGGAAGAAAGAGAGCCAAACCAAGAGCTAGGCATACCTAGCGATCATGCGCCGTTGATAATAGACTTTAATCTGGCTTAGTTAAAGTCGACTTTGTGATTCTCTTGCTTTCTTTTGATTCCAACAATTCCTCGAGACATAGAACTGCGGTTTATATATCCCTGGTCGGAACCTGGTGCGCCTTTTCTTAAGACACTGTCTTCAAAAGAAGACCTTTCTATTACATCTGTTTTAACGTTTTCTGTTCTGCTTTTCTTGCCTCTAGACCTGAAGTTAGATATAAAATCATTAAATAATTGATTGACTTTATTCTTAAAAGTATATGCTAATTCGAAGAGATCAGAGTTAATAATTATAGTTGAGTAGAGGGATGTAAGTGTTGAGCTTCTTGAGGCGAGGGCGTACCTGCCGAGTGGGATTTCTTGCGGATCAACTAAGGCTTGAAGAGTCATTGGAAGCGATTAACAGAGCTTTGGGGATAAACCCTAAAGAGATGCGGGCCATGCTAAACAAAGGAATTGTATTGTACATTGAAAGAAGATATATTGATGCATTTGAAGCATTAGAAGGGGCATTTGATATCAGCCCAAACATAGCTGCAGAGCGGTTCCGTAGGAATATAATATTGCAGATGATGGGCAGAAACAGCGAGCCATCTAAAGGATCAGATAACAGCAGCTTAAAAAGCATCTAAACAATGCTTTAATAAAGAAGCGTTTCCTACCTGTTTTGATTGGATGCCAGTATATAACAAGCAGACTGCTCATGGTCTCCTTGTATTAAAAGAGACCACAGGGCAAAGAACAGAGGATATACGCGTTCCTATAAAGGAAATTCTTAGGGCAGGACTATTTGGAGTAAACATATCAAAAGAAGAACAAGACGGCCTTGAAAGAAAATATGAGACAATTGCAGTAGTATTGACAAAATCTGCAATGGAACGATTGGAATTTTTAAGAGGTGCATCGAAGACTACTGAATTAAACATGCTACATAGTGTTTCTAGGGGATTCCATTCTCTTTATGGAGAGTATAATGAAGATGCAGACTTAGTGTCTTTCATAAACAAAGGTGAATTCAACTGCCATGTATCAACAACAGTAATGGCAGATGTTATCACGAGACAAGGCCAGCAAGTCAGAATAATTGAATTACAACACCATGTAATGTTGGCGATGGACAATTACGCACTGGAAACACTTTTTAGATCTGAAGATAGGGCAATATTCCCAAGGGAAGAAATTGAAAGAAAATACTCAAAAAGAAGGGAAGGGGATATGGGACTCCTCTTAGCAATGGCATGGTATAACAAAGGAGTAGAGTTAAACACACACTCAGATAAAAACAAGGCTATTGAAGCGTATGAGAGGGCTCTCAGCATAGACCCAAACTTAATAGGAGCATGGTGTAATATCGGTGCAGTACTTTATGCAAAAGGAATTGTTGGAAAGGCATTAGAGTCCTATGAAAAGGCTTTGAAGATAAATCCCAATTATGTAAGTGCATTGTATGGGAAAGGTACTGTGCTTAATGCCATAGGTTTACGTAAGGAAGCAAGGGAAATCATAGCGAAAGCAGAGGAAATTGAAATGAATGAAGAGATTACTAAAAGAAGGCGAGCATGAGAATAACTAGAAAAGAGCGAGGTTATTGGCGTCTCGGATAACGATTACGTTATCTACGACAACAAAACTGAGCAAAAGATAACAGATGTTATCAAGAATATGACTACAAAAGACGCTAAACGCATTGGATTATCGAAAATGCAGATGTTCAGGTTGAA
>CAYWXC010000015.1:0-9178 GCA_964462345.1 Microcaldota archaeon
ATTCAGATTTTTCAGTATCTGATGACATAACTCTTACAAAGCTCTGCAGGAAAAAGGGCTTATCTATAGCATATACAAAAGAGTCGCAGCCGAGAGTGAACTGCAAGGAGAGCCTCGAGAGTCTTAGGGAATGGTCTAATAGGCAGACAGCCCTCTCTGTTCTGGGATACAAGAAAAATTTATACATGGGACTGATCTTCTACTCTGCGGAGATAGTTACACTAATTTCCTCCATTCTTCTCTCAATAGTCTCGCCGCTTTTTCTGATATTGCTTCTGCATTTCGGGTTTAGCCTCATCAAGACATACAAGAGAGCTTCAAGACTTGATCCAGAGATCGCCTTAATAACCGCACTCATGCCATTCCTTTACCTTTCAAATTTGATAATAGCAAGCAGGATGGAGCGCATAACTTGGAGAGGAAGGGAGTATAAGCTCAAGGGTCAGGTTGGCCTAGAAAAGAATGCTGGCAGCTCGGAGATATAATCCTTGCTCTCAGATATCGGTATAAAATTAGAGATCATCTTCTTGTATACGCTCCATTCATATCTGTTGTCCATGAAGATCACCGCAGCTCTGTCCTTTTCGCTCCTTATAGCTCTTCCTGCTGCCTGGACAGCCCTCATAACTCCAGGTATGAGATATGCATAATCTCTTCCCTTCCCAATGAACTTCTTGTTCATGTACTCTATTTTTGAGTTAATCTCAAGGTCCGGCTTCGGCAATGGGATTCCTACTATCATGACACATTTTATCAGGTTGTCAGCGTAGTTCACACCTTCGCTCAGGCTTCCTCCCATAACACCAAAAAGTATGGAATCACTGCTTGATTTAAACCTTGACAGGAGCTCATCAACTGCATGGCTATGCATATCCTCTCTCTGTGAATATATCTCATAGTTTCCCATATGCCTAAAAACAGATTTCATTACTTCAAAGCTGGGGAAGAACACGGCCATATTTCCTCTTATCTTATCTCTCACAAGTCCTATTCTCGAAGCTATCTTGGCATACTCTTCAGCCGTCCTCCTTTCATACTTTGTGCTTACCTTCGCATCTATGAAGCACAATCTGTTCTCTTTTGGGAATGGTGATGAGTAGCTCATAGCAAATGCATTCTTCAGCCCGAAAAGATCCCTATACATGTCAAGAGGCAGTATCGTTCCGCTCATGAATATATTTGCGTATGCCGAATCGAATGCCCTCATCGATTCGGACGGATAAAGGCAGATAAGCGAGATACGAATGCTATCTCCCTCGCTTCTTATTATTTTGGCAACAGACTCATCCGCCGAAGCCAGCGACGCCAAAAACCTGGAGAGGTGCATTAGGGATGACCTCTTTGATCCCGAGCTTGATATAAACTCGAGAGCGGCCTTCTCAAGCTTTGCAGATACTTCTCCCATATCATTTGCAAGAAGTCCGCTAAGATCTCCCTCTTCAACAAATGCTTCTTTCCTTCCACTAAGCCTCTTGCCAGCAATCTCCCTAAGCATGAAATCTAAGTATCCAAGGTCTATATCACTATTTATTGATTCAAGCTCTTTCATGGCCCGCTCTATTATCCGAGAGCTGAGATAACTGCTCATATACGAGCTTGCGAGAGCAGGTATATTATGTGCCTCATCCCATATTATTATAGAATCCTCAAGCCTATGCGCTATCTTTTTCATGAATGCAGTTCTGGTATATGGGTTAAGGATGTGGGCGTAATCCGCTATTATCACCTTAGCCTGTTTTGACAATTGGGTTGCAATCTCATAGGCGCACAAGCCGTTTTCCGAAGAGTAATTATAAAGTTCCCTGTGCCCCTCCATGCTGGCCTTTATGGCATACGAAGGAAGCTCAGATCCCTCATATTTCTTGGCATTGCTGTAAAAGACGCATCTGTTATTCTTGAATTTGTCCTCACAAGCTTTGTAAAAGGAGCTTCTGTCTATTCCATTAACATTCTCATTCACGCATAAATTTATCTTTCCGACCATGTCTGCATATCTTATCTCTATTCCAAATTTCCTCTTTATACCTGAAAGGGACTCAACCACGATCTTGTGCTGGGATATCTTTGGGGTAAGAAAGAACAAAGAGAGATTGTTTTTTATTGCAAAGGGAAGCGCAGAGGCAACAGCAGCATCAGTCTTTCCTATTCCTGTTGGTGCATTGACCAATATATCCTTCCCTTCCTCAAGAGAGCAGTAGATATCTTTTATCATCTGCTCTTGGTATTTCCTTGCATTGTCAAACCTTAGCAGATACTGGGTCTCCATGCTACTAAATCTCAGAATAGTGATTTAGCCCTTTGCTGTGGTTTTGCCTGAAATGTTTTAAATCATCCATTCCAAGACTATCTAATAGGTGTTTATTGTATGATTGCGCATCTTCAAGCGGCTATGGAGTATCTGATGACTTACGGATGGGCCATTTTAGTAATAGCTGTTGTTCTTGCCGTATTATTCTCCTTAGGGGTCACAAACCCTCTTTTCTTCTCTCCAAAGGCTCCTCCTGGAAGCTGCCAAGTAGTTCGTCCAAATGGTCCTGGAACAACCTCTTCAATATCACTCGAAGGTGGACAAACATGTCAGCAGATTCCAGAATATGTTGCTTCGCTCAATGGCAAGACCAACCAATATGTATCTCTTGGAAATAATCCTGCCTTCAGTTCCGAAGCCGGTTCTGCTGGAGCTCTGACTTTCTGTATGTGGTACTACTTAAATACTATTGTAAACTACCAGGGAGTAATGATCAAAGGCCAATATTATCCAAGCTATGGCAACAACTGGGAATACACCTTTGACCAGTATGGGATACAAGGATTTACTGTTTGGACTCCTGGAGGTAGCAATATCGCGTTTTACTCCACTGGCAAATACCCTCCAATCAACACATGGATATTCGCATGCCTAACTTTCGATCAAAAAACACGTTCTGCTTACTATTACTTCGATGGGAATCAATCCGTAAACACGGGCATATATGGGACAGCAGCCACGAGCACTGGCAGTTTGATAGTAGGATATGGGGAACATGGCCCGTTTTCTGGAAAGATAGCGAATATCCAGATCTACAATGCAGCCCTCTCACCATCAGAGATACGGTCTCTTTACTTGGAAGGGATACAAGGAGCCCCACTAAATCTCCAGAGCCTGGTAGGCTGGTGGCCATTGGATGGAAACACAAACGATTATTCGGGCAACAATAATGATGGAATAGCATCAAATATAATATGGTCTGGCAACTGGTGGCAGAGTTACTCGGCTCCATGACCCCAATGCCGTGCGCGTTGGTCATACCGCAAGCAATAAAAACATCTAACTAAATATTAATTAGAAGTTTAAGTGGTTCTTGTGGCTGACGAAACAGAGCCGGGTCTTGTACCAAAAGTAGAAGAGATACAACTTCCCGGAAAGCTTACGACAGGTCTGGATGCGATACGCGAGAAACTCTCCAAAATTCCTTTTTATTCAATGAAGTTATCTGGAGAGGAGCTTGCTGTGGTTAGGGTAGAGAGTAGGAATATCCACAAGAAGCCTTACTTATTTTACATAATATCAATAAGGAAAGACTCAGTATCTGTAATTTATTCAATACCTCAGGAAACTAGTGAGAATATCCGCAGGATATATATTATGAAGAACCTCGCGTCGATACTTTCAATAATAACCGATGATTATCATATAGATGACTCTAAGTTTTACCAATACATGGACTCCGCTGTTGATAGCTTGCTTAGCGGAATATCGCAGAGCTACAGTGCCCTATTTAACAAATATGATTCTCTTCTCAGCAACTCTAGGGAGACGCGAAGGCTGAATGCCGAATTATCTGCAGCAAACAGAAATCTTACTATACAGGCTGCTCAGCTCACAAACGAGAATGCAGAGCTCAAGGGCCAGCTTAAGAAACTTCAAACATACTCTGATGAATCATTAATGGCCATGGTGCAGGATTGGATCACTGTGCATAACAACACTATCGATATAAGTGAGTTCGCAAGATCTTATAATATGCCATCTCCGCGAGTAGAGCAGATCCTGGACAAGATGGTCTCTATGGGTTACATAGAGCTAAAGAGCTGAATCAAATGAAGTACAATGTGATGATAAACAGGAAGTACTCCAATGTAAGGGTCTACAAGATAGTCAAGCGGGTCAATGAGAGCACCAATGTATTATCAAAGTCGTTCCAAAACTTCATAGACAAATACATTGTCAAGAAGAAAAGAGTGGAAGTTTAAGAAAGGTCAATTTCATGCCGCATAAGAGACTTTTGATCATTGGCATAATATTGCTGCTAATTCTGGGTCTAGTTGGAGGCATAATCTATTACATTGGAAACCAGATAGGAAATTTATTCATAACTGCACCAGCGCCTGTGACTGGGAAAATAATAATCAATGCAACAATCTTGAGATCTGGAACATTGAATTATAACAGTTCCAAATCCTTGATAGAATATGCGACGCTGAATTATTCTTCATTCAATGTGTCTAGGCTTAATCTCTCAATCACTGTTTATAACAAGAATCCACTGCCAAAGATTTATGTTGTTAATACAAATGGGTACTGCATAAGCTGTTTTGACGCTGGTAGTGTGTACAGGTATTTATCTGCGGATCTTACAAACTATGGCGTTATACTTAACCAGAGCAGCATAAGCCTGGTCTCAATATCTGCATTAAATGCAACCTCCTCTAATTCAATAATAGTGATACCTTCGGGACTAATGCCTCTTGATCTCATGCCTTTTTCAGGTGCTACGGATAACTTTTCTGTTCTTAGCCTACTCTCAAAGGGAGATAGCGTAATATACACTGGACAAAATTTCTCTAGGGATGTTGGCTATGGTGGGATAGTTTTTGTTACTTCAGAGAAATCTTTGCTTGCACTCAACGCTGCAAACTTATCTACTTTGCCAACAGTTCCAAGCTTTATAGGAAACGAGAGCAATGGCATAATATTCAACAACCCTACATTCAGGTTCGCATCTGGATACACTTATGGTAGCGTCTCCGCAGTAAATGCCTCAAGCGGAACAATAATTGCACTATCAAATTATCCATCAACTTCATGGGGAAGCGAGATGGCACTCTCATCAGACATCGCGCGCATAATATACCTGCGATTCTGGATGGATAAGCTTTCATATGGAAATTATTATCGAAACGTTAGTCTTAACACTACCGGAGTTCTTTCAATATTTTCTACAAACAAGACGATGCAAAACCTTCCTGGAATAGTATCTTCAACTTATCCAGTCATAATGATAAAAGCGTACAATGACAACGGATTAGTGACGAAACAGATTCCTTTTTCGTCCAGCTTTGTGGATAATGGGGTTGTAAGCCTCCAGAAGAACGTCGGAGAGGGGGAAAACATTCCAATATATGTAAATGTTAAGAACTCTACTCAGACGCTATCTCTGCATCTTTCAATATACAATTCAACTCTCCATCAGGTTGCATCCGTTCCGGTTGGATTTGTAAACGCTTCATTGGGCGTTATAAAATATCCATCATTCATCCTGCCGCCAGGCTACTATATAAGCTCATTGCAAGGGTTTAACAACAATGAGTATGGGGCCGCGTTATTCAAGATCCAGAATATTACTATAACTCCAGTCTCACTTGATTTCAGGAACAATAGCTTCATATTCCACGCGGTAAGCAATAACTTCCCGATATCAAACATGTCCTACCAAGCTACTATAAACGGAGCGCATTCGATCTCTGGAACCATAAACAATGGGGTTATTGATTATGTACTCCCAAGAGGTTCAATAATAAGCTATGGCCAGGAAAATTTTGCTTTTAGGATAATAAACCAGAACTACACCTTCACAACAGCCTACCAGGCTCAGACAATACACATACCTGCAATATACATAGAATTCGGCGTTGCTGGAGTAATAATAATTTTGCTCAACATAATACTAAGGCCTCCTACAAAGGATGAATATTATATCGATGTTCCCGAATTCCAGCCAACCAGCAAGGCAAAGGTAAAGACAAGCAAGGAATCGATAATAAATATATTTGACAGTGTGAATTACTACTATCATTGGAAGTATATGCCACTTACTGCAGAAGAAGTAAAGGCAGGCATAAGTACAAACATCCGCGATAATTCAATGCCTGTATCAATAACACAGCAGAATGTTCTTGCAATACTAAATAAGCTGCTTTCGCAGGGTCTAGTTGTCCAAGTTGGTGATTACTATGCGCCAAAGTCTTGGATATCAAATTCGAGGCACGATATAGAATATCTGGTGATATTCAGGGAGCTAAGAGATTATTTCGTCTCCCATGCAACGTTGTTTACAGACCTTGACCAGAGCCAGATTGCTGACATAGTGGTAACAAAGAGGGGCGTTCAAAATCTGATAATGATCTATTCCAGCTCTTCCGGGATGAGGAAAATAAGCGTATCTCCTGCAAGCAGGATATTCATAATATTCCTGAACGAAGAGACAAGAATAGACTTCATGAATAAGATATATGCATCTTATGGTGACGAGGCAGAGATACTTAAGATGGGAATATCCTATTCTTATATCAAATTAGTCGATGTATCAGATTTGGATCAGATCTCATTATGAGGTGAATTGGTGCTCAATGAACTGGAAATAAAGCAGGTAATAATTGTAAGGACGGATATAGAGATGGGAAAGGGTAAGTTGGCCGCCCAGGTTGCTCATGCATCCCTTATGAGTTACTTCGCAGCGGAAAAAAAGGATAACTCCATTACAAGAAAATGGCTAGAAAATGGGGAGAAGAAAATAGTCCTTAAAGTAGAGAATGAAGAAGCATTGAAAAGGCTTTACGAGGCATTCAGGTACAAGGAAGTCCCATGCGCACTAGTTAAAGATGCGGGCCTAACAGAGCTTCCTCCAGGCACAGTGACTGCGCTTGGGATAGGTCCTTGGATGAACAGCGAAATAGATCCAATAACGTCAAAGCTCAAGCTTCTATAATCTTATAAATATGTAAGCCAGTTTGCATACTTCTTCTTTTTGCCAAGAGTAATCTCAGAATAAAGCTTTCCTATTTTAGAAGTTAGATTGCCCCTTTTCCCATCTCCAAGAATCTCTGAATCTATTGATACAATTGGGGTTATTTCGGCAGCTGTCCCTGTGAAGAATGCTTCATCGCAGGTGAGGAGCTCTTCTCTATGGACTTCTCGTTCTTCAACTGCTATACTTTCATCCTTTGCTATCTTGATTATGCTATCTCTAGTTATTCCCATAAGAATATCAGAAGACGCTGAAGGCGTTATCAATAAGTCATCCTTAACTATGAAAAGATTTTCTCCAGGCCCTTCAGCAACAGAACCGTTTGAGGATAAAAGTATTGCCTCATCAGCTCCACTCTTCTTCGCTTCCATGGATGCCAATATTGAATTAATATAATTTCCGCTAGCCTTTGCTTGTGGCGGCAGAATCAGTGAGTTGATTCTGTGAAAAGAAGATACCTTACATTTAATTCCCTTCTCCTTATTGGCAAAATAATGGCCAAAGGGAATGGCCATGACAGCAACGCTAACTTTCTTCCCAGCAACGCCAAGGCCTATGTTTTGATCATTATAAAATGCAAAAGGTCTTATATAACATTCTTCAAGTCCGTTCTTTTTAACTATCTCTATTATTGCTGATCTGAGCTCCTCTCTCTCAATACCCAAGTTTATCGAATATATTTTCGCGCTATTAAAGAATCTTTTGACATGGTCATCAAGCCGAAATATTGCTCCTCCTCTCTCTGCTTTGTATGATCTTATGCCTTCGAAGATGCCACTGCCATATTGCAACGAATGCGTAAGAATTGGAACATTCGCTTCCTCTGACTTAATTATCTTGCCATCAAGCCATACATATTTGCTCCCATCCATATTGAATTTATAAAATAAGAAGATATAAATTGGTTTTCTACCCTCAAGCATAGATTTTTAAGATTGGGAGTGGATATATACCTAAAGAGGAATTAAATGTTCAAAGGCTTTGCTGTTTTTACATTTCTTTTGCTAACTACAATATTCCTGGCCTCAAGCCCAACTTATCTTAAGATAACCGGTCCGGTATCAAATACTATTTACAATGGCATGAACATATCTCTTGGAAAGGTAGGTCCCGGGGAGAGTTTTTACGTTATGGCATCTGCATCGACTGTCAATGCAAGCGGCGTTCCGGTAAATATAGGGTGGGATCTACTCAAGGCTTCTCAATTGCCTGAGGGCTGGTCTTCTCAACAATCAACACTGTATGAGAACCCAATGAAGCTGAAGGTGACGGTGAGCCCCGATGCGCAATATGGCACTTATAAGATGGTACTAAAGGCAATTAACTTAAATAATTACTCAAGGCTAGGGAATCTAACCTTCACCGTATTCATTAACGTGACTCCAAACGTATTCAATCTTAAGATAAGACCACAAAATGTAAGTGTTGGCACAGGGCAGCCAGCAAATTTCCAGGTGACAATAAATAATACGGGAGCATCAGACGATCCATTTCTAATAAATGTATATGGTCTTCCATCCTGGAATGTTTCTGACGAAGTCATAGCACTTCATTCAAAAACAAGCACATTCACATATCCTGTGTATGTTGATGAGCCCGGGGTTTACTCATTTAACATAACCGTAAGCTCTGCATCTAGCCAGCTCATAAGCAAATCTTATAGAATTCACTTTGTATCTAAGGCGACAATACTTAATGACTACAAAGCGATAGGCAAAGGGGTTGTACTCTCCCCAATGATATTTGAGCCGGAGTATGCATTCATGCTATTTCTCTCATATCTATATAGTGCAATAACCTCGCTTTAATCAGGTCTTTATATGGCAAAGGGAAGGAAGAAAAGAAAGGAAGATGAGAATGGTCTACTTTACTTAAAAACAGATTCAATCAACGATGTATGCAGATATGTCTATAATTTCGACTTTACTTCTAGTAATCTGCTGCTCTCAACAGGGACCAACAAAAGGCTGATTGCACTTGGCGAAAGCTTCGAAGACTTTACTATAGCATACTATTGCGATGTCAATGACTCTTTCAAGCTGATTGAGTATGTACCTCCAGCCGAAGGGGAAAAAGAGCGCTCAATAACCCTGGACAAGCCAAGGCTATCAAGCGATCATCACATTAATGTGATAAGCCTTGATATAACTAACTTCAAGGAAGTAAATAAA
>CAYWXC010000016.1:0-8964 GCA_964462345.1 Microcaldota archaeon
TTATTTGCGATTGGTATTGTGTATGAAAAGAATGTGTGGTGTGAATATTGGAGCTCTCTAACAAAGCAAAGGAAGTAATAAGCAGGGGCAGCATAAAGATACGTGTTGTAAGAAGCGGAATGTACCAGCAGCTCACATTCATTGTAAAGAGAGTCAGAGAAGGAAATATAGAGTATCCAGAGTTATTTACAGGAAGGCAAGTGGACATATCCGAATTGAAGAGAATAGCTAATGAGATTGGCCTTCCGGTAGAGGCACCAAACGGACACGCTTTCCCAACAGGCACTAGTGCCATAGACTTTAGCGATGTTTAAATGGTTTGTTCATGAAAAAGTCGATGCATAATTCAAGGAATGGAAGAAATGCGCAGTCAGCCATGGAGTACTTGATGACTTACGGTTGGGCGATTTTGATAATAGCAGTGGTGCTTGTGGTGCTATTCTCATTAGGCGTTACAAATCCATTATTCTTTGCTCCGAAGGCACCACCAGGAAGCTGTCAGATTATTAGGCCTAACGGGCCAGGAACAACGGATAACATAAACATCGAAGGAGGAAGCCTTTGTAGCGCCTTGCCAGAATTTACATCCACTCTTGCCCCAGTGACAATTTACCATGGGTATTACAGCATAAATAGCATACCTCAGATGCCCACAGGAAGCAGCCCGTGGACAATAACGGCATGGGTCTATGACAATAATGCAGGACCCAATACACAAAACATTGATTGCATAGTCTTCTCTTATGATAATATCGATGGAGTGATGATGGAAATTGATGGGGATGGTTATTATGTAGTCAAAACAAACGGTGCAGGTTATGATTATATTGCTAATCCTTTCCCAAGCTATAATTGGATGTTCATAACTGCAACTTATGATGGAAACAAGTTATCATACTTAATCACTTTTGATGGTAAAACGTATGCAACATCGACTACTGCTGCGCATCCCAGCCTTACTCCAGGATTGTCCGCATATATAGGATGGGATACAAGGCATCCGGATCAATGTCCCGCAAGTATAGCTAATGTGCAGAGATATAACACGGATGTGAGTCCTGTGGCAGTAAATTCCATTTACCTGGAAGGGATTTGAGTAGCGCCGTAACAATTGAGCAATGTGGTAAGATGGTGGCCACTTAACGGAAATGCCAATGATTATTCAGGAAATAATAATGACGGAGTAGTGTATGATATAAAGTGGTCTAGCGATTGGTGGCAACAGGGAGGATATGTTCTGCCATGAATTTCATTCCGCATTCTTTAGTTCTGTTTCTCTCTTTCCCTTAAGACAGGAAGAACATATGCCAAGGCTGGAGTTGAAGTGTTTTGGACAGGCATGTCTCCCACAGAGTGCACAGACATGCTTCGAAGGCGCACCACATACATGACATAATGTACTTACATCCGACATTTTATCATTCCTCAAAGACACCAAGAGTTCTTAAAAGATCTTTTGCTTTGTCAAGCGAGAGTGGCTTGAGGCCCTTGCTCTTCGCATACCTGCATTGGTATCGTATGTAAGATTCATTAACATTGGTGTGGGGATTGATTTCCTTGCATTTGTCTATGTACTCGTTTATTTTCTTAGTGGCATCATCCTCACCCATGCCCTTTACATTTATCAAATAAGGTGCCAGGATCATGTTTACAGTCCTATGCCTTACGTCATCTATAGGGGTTTCCATTAAATGCTCTATCCAATTGTATGTCCTATTGCCTTTCTTTTCATCCTTCGGCTCTGTTTCAGGAACTCTGATCCCTTTAGCATATGAAAGAACTTCTTGAGGAAGATCCTTTATTGGTATTGGAAGGTTCTTCGATATTTCTAATGCTATTGCGCCTTCTAAAAATCTTGCGCATCTCTCTTTTGTAAGATATATTATCCCTTTTGAAAGTTCCTGATTTTGAAGTGAGAATTGTGGATTCTTTGGAGCAACTTTAAGAAAACGTACGAAGCCTATTCCGAATTCCTTGCCTTCTGAGATTAGCTTTGTGTCAAGGCTTTCCGCGATCTTGACAAGATTTGCATCGGAGTCTATGGACAAGGCATCGGAAGCCCTCTCTGCTTCCGCTTTTACGTATTTAGATATTAGAGTGCGATTGCTTGTAGCGCTTACCAGCATTCTTGAGTAGACATAACTGAGAAGATGCATGTATTTTATCTCTCCAATACTGTTATCTTCAAATCTCTTCTCGCTATTATCCAGATCCTTCTCTATGCGTATCTTCCCGTATCTTAAGAAACGCTCCTCGAATCTCAGCCCCATTCCGTTGATTATTTCTTTGGCTTCGCTGGAGAAAGGATACTTGTAAGCAATGTCCAAAATATGGTCGCTGATTCCGCTTAGCTCCATGATATTTATATATTGGCAAGATTTATCACTTAATAGGTTGGTGTTTTGATGGGATATCTTGAGGCTCTTGATAGTTCTGATCCTGATCTTGCTAAGGAGATAAGAGACGAGCTAAAAAGACAGCGGGAAGGATTGGAGATGATTCCATCAGAGAACTTCACTAGCGTTGCAGTAATGGAGGCATTAGGCTCAATATTAACAAACAAATATTCAGAAGGATATCCTGGCAAGAGATATTATGGAGGAAACCAGAACATAGACCTAATAGAAAGGAGGGCGATTGAAAGAGCTAAAAGCCTTTTTGGAGTTGCGCATGCAAACGTTCAAGCTTATTCGGGTTCGCCTGCAAACTTTGCAGTGTATATGGCAGTGTGCAGCCCAGGGGATACGATAATGGGGCAGAACCTTGCAGATGGAGGGCACTTGACGCATGGATCTAAGGCAAGCCTCACGGGAAAGCTTTTCAACAGTGTTCCATATCACGTAAACAAGGAAGGTTACCTAGATATTAAAGAAGTTAGGGCGTTGGCATTAGAGTATAAGCCAAAGCTCATCTGGGTTGGATCAACCGCGTATCCGAGAAAACTTCCTTTTAAGGAATTTGGAAAGATAGCTGATGAATGCGGAGCGTACCTTGCTGCTGACATTTCGCACATATCAGGATTGATTGCTGGAGAGGCCCATGAGAGCCCAGTCTCACACGCCCACATAATTACAACAACAACACATAAGACGCTTAGAGGCCCGAGAGGAGCCATAATTATGGTAAGTGAAAATGGGCTTGATAAAGATCCTGATCTTCCAGACAAGATAGATAAAACAATCTTTCCGGGAATGCAGGGTGGGCCGCATGATCATGTAACTGCAGGAATTGCAGTAGCATTGAAAGAAGCTTCATCAGATAGTTTCAAAGAATATGCAAAGCAGATAGTTAGAAATTCGGTTGCGCTTGCAGATGGACTGAACAAAAATGGCATGAGATTAGTAACTGGAGGAAGTGATAATCATCTAATATTAATAGACTTAACGCAGTTTGGACCTGGAAAGGGAGTGTTTGCCCAGGAAGCCCTTGATGCTGCGTGCATAACAACCAACAAAAATACAATACCGAACGAGCCTTCGTCACCATTTTATCCTAGCGGGCTAAGATTAGGAACGCCGGCATTGACAACAAGAGGCATGAAGGAGGGGGAGATGGAAGAAATAGGCATGCTTATCTCACGAGTCATAAAAAGCATTAAGGATTATGAACTGCCTTTAGGCAAGGCTGAACGATCCTTATATCTAACGAAGTTCAGAGAAGAGCTTAAAGGCAATAAAGAAGTGGAGGAGGTAAAGGGAAAGGTTTTTGATATGTGCAAGAATTTCCCACTTTATCCAGACCTTTGATTATTATTTACTTGAAAGCTTTCTTCTTTATTGCTATTCTAATCTCTGAATTCAGCCTGCCCAATTTGCTTTCAGAGAGATCGACAAAATCAAAGTGTTTTGCTATGGATGGATGCACTTCGTTTATCTTATAGTAAGCTTGTTGCATCAATTGCCTGTAGTCTGGATGGCCTGCGGGAGTAGTTCTCAATTCGACCATATGTGCAAATTGCCTGGCATTCATTCTGTAATACCACCTTGCATTGAACCCATATGTAACCACATACTGTGCCTGGAATGGCATCCTTTCTGAAAGCTTGTTGAATAAGGATTCTACCTCCGCCATCTTGCCTTCATAATCATCCTTTATGCCAATGCGAGCATATTCATCACGTGTATTGTATCCAAGTTTCACTGAGAATCTCTGCCTTTCTTGAGTCCCAATCCTGTGTCTCTGAAGGTCTCGATATATCCCAACCCTCCCGCAGAAGTCGAATAGATAATCAATATTTTCAAACGCCCTTCCCAGTCTCTGTCTCCTATTTCCCCTCTTTCCAGAATAGTTTGATATTAGCTTGCTCCTTGAGGATTGGTCCATGGCGCCCGATATCTCTAGAGATTGACTGAAGGAATTTCCTTCCCCGTATTTATATATTATTGCGGCAGCCAACATTGTTTGCGCTTGAGCATCAGGATCCTTGCTGTTGATTCCAGTGTAATCTGTTAAAAGAACATTGTTCTTGTCTATACCTCCTTTCCTTTCAGAAAGGATGGCCTTAACCTCTTCGATGCTTTTGAGATTCTTGTCCTTTAGGAAAGATAGTTGGGATTTTCCATGTTTCTCTGGAATTCTCTTTAGAAGAGAGGGCACTATCTTGCTGAGCTCTTCGTGCATTCTTTTTCCTATCCATGCACATTCAGATAATGGAGATGCGCCCAATTTTAATATTATGTTCTCATACGATCGCGCGTTGCAGCTTATGCCAACATGAGTTAATGTGGCCATAGGAAGATAATCGCGCATGAAATCCAAGGCGTTTGCCTTGATGGCATTTCCATAGGACTTTTTAAGGTCCTGTTCTGTGATATTCTGTTCTTCTTCTATATTTTTTGTAAGTGCTGTAGGTGTTATCGTCACTTCCCCTACCCTAAAGGTCTGAGATTCAAATGGATTTGCTTCCTTTATCTCTTTAACCATCGGCTCGATGTATTTTGTATATGAGTCAAATAAGCCACGCATCAATGAAAGATACTCGTCATTGTGCCTTGATTGCATTATGTCCGGATCTTTGTAGAACATGTACTCTCCATTCGGAAGCTTCTTGTCAAATGAGACATACCTGCTTGATTTTTCTATGTAAGAGCCAAACCTGCTATCCTCTATTTCTTTTGCAGCCACATTAGATACGAATTCACAGGAAAGAGGTATGCCTCCGGCCATCTCTTGTATTGAGTCGTCCCCATAGTCAACAAGCCACGATTCAAAGAATTCCCTCCCACGATCCTTGTTTGGTATGAATTCCTTTAGAAGCAGGCGCCTTCCGTTTAGAGCGGTTCGACTGTATCTTGAGAGCAGAGCTCCGGATTGCTCCTGTGTGAGTGAATTCGTCTTTATCGCAAATACATTCGAATCATTATTTGTGACATAATTGCCAAGTTCTTCGGCCTCTGGTTCGGTGAAATTTTCCACGAGAACCCCTTCATCCTTCTCATCGAACTTGATCATGTATTCAGGCATAGAACCAGCAATAAACCTAGGCATAGCATATTTATATGACTTTTTGAGATCCAGGATATCTTTTAATTTCTTTCATGCAAGGGGTAAATGATGGTTCAATGGTAATAGTTGAAGAATACAAGCAAGCAATAAATATGCTGTTCCACCCAGGATCTAAGATAAAGTCAATGGAGATATCTGATGCCCTGATGTATTACTGGAAAGCGACTCTGATACCTTTTGTTATAACGTTAATAGAGATTATAGCGATTGGGGGAATCTTTTCGGCGTTGCTCAATGTTGCACAGGTAAGTTCGGTTCCATATCTCAGCTTGCTATTATCTATCGGATTGCCGATATTTGCAATTATATGGTGGGTAATAATAGAGCCAATAAGCCTGCTCGTAAATGCATTTGTGCTTCATCTCTTTGGAAAGTATTTATTTAAATGGTTCAAAGGAGATTATGCAGATACATTTGCTGGTTCGGTCTACGCAATCACTTCTGGATTCTCTCTTTTCTGGATACCAGTCATAGGGTGGCTGATAGCTATGGTTGGGGCCTTTATTATAGAGCTTATCGCAATAGCAAATCTGAACAAGACAACATGGTGGAAAGTGCTGGTTGCAGGCATGGTTGGAGGAATAGTAGTCGAGATAATATTCTTTATTATTAGGCACTTATAATCAGATCCAGCCCGTTCATTTAATCGCCCCTTCTTTTCTTAGGAGCTTCTCCTTCTTTTTTCTTCCTCCTCGCGCAGAATAATTTCCCAGATTCCCATTAGATCTTATGACTCTGTGACATGGTATAGTCATAATAAGGGGATTTGCCTTGAGTGCACTTCCAACAGCCCTGTAAGCGTTTGGTCTACCTATCGCTTTTGCTATATCCTTGTATGTTCGAATCTCTCCTACAGGTATATTCATCGTTCCGATAAGTACACTTTTCTGAAAGTCTGTTAAAGGGTAAGAATTGAGCTTTTGGATAATCTCATTTTTACGCATTGGGATCACATGAACTTGCTAAGGTTGAACTGACCTGTTTTGTTATCTATCACATTTGTTTGGAAAACATTGTCTATTTCTTCCTTCAATAGCACAAGTCGTTGCCTTATGTACATATCGATTTCGTATCTTTCTGCCAGATTCAATGCCATTGATAGATATTTCTCAACCCCGCCTTTTGATATTGTTAGAAGAAGTTTTCCACCATCCTTGGTGCACTTCCCTGATAGAGGGACTCTCCTGTATTTCGCATTGCAATCGGAACATCTGAATATCTGCTTTGAGAAAGAATGAAGATTTCCTATAAGGTCGGGGATAAAATGGCTGAGGATAAGCCTCTTTGCAGCATCCCTTCGATCTATGGCGAGAATTGCATCCATGAGCTTAAATTCTGCATCCACTTTGTCCTGCATGGTCTTTAATTGGGTGTAAGAGCTCTTTTTTGGGGCATATGTTATCGAATCTACAGATGAAAGATGTGTAAATAAGAGGTTGTTGAACGCGGTCTTGTTCTTAAGCCTGTCTTCCACCAGCTCTATCTTTATATCTGAAGGGTAAGGATAATCCTTTGTTTTTTCGTAAAAAGAAAGAGGATACTCTGAGACCACTTCCATTGCGTGGGCTTCGTCATCAACTTCTTCAGGCATTACATTGAGAGTAAGTATAAGAGGAGTATCCATAGTCCCGCCAACACTTGTTGGAAGATACTCTTTTGAGAAATTTATCAAAAGATCGAGGAGAAGTATGGTTGTGTCTTCGTCTCCGTCACAGTTTCTTCTCCTTGCTGATATTATGTATGGATGCGCAAAGCCAACGTTTGCAGATGTGAATCCTATGATCCTATTTAGAACACCACACGAGGTATGTGGAGAGAGTGTTACAACTAATTTGCCAATCAATTCACTTGTTGATGCTGCGGAGTAAAAAGCAGGCATATCATAGAATGACTGGAGAAGCTCGTCAACGAACCTTGAAACTTTCAGTAGGTAATCTGCGCCCCTCCGATTAAGTAAGACATCTTGATGTTTAAGCTCTAGCAATTGGTCGTCAGAGACCAACTCGTTTCCGAGGTAATCCTTTTCGTATCCGAGAGAACGCAGGGCTTCTACAGAAGTTCCTATTTCCCTTGGATAAAAATGAGTTATTGGTACATCGGTGGCATCGAAACGAGAGGTTCCGTCCTTAAATATATAAACGCCATGAAGAGCACGAAGGATACCTTTGTCTATCGGCTCTATCACTTTGTCCTTGTTCATCATTCCTTTTACGCCCTTTATTGTCTGTGGAAGGGTGCTTACATGAACTCGTTTCATCGATTCTGAGACCGCCTTGACGAGATCCATCTTTCTTTTGTTGTATGCTACCGAATCTATATTGCATACAGGGCACTTAATATCATCCATAAGGGATTTGCAGTTCGGGCATTCCCTCTGAAGGATTGCTCTTGTCCTGCACTCATAGCAGTATTGAGTTGATATTACTCTCTTGCAACTTCTGCAATAATAAACAGCAAGTTCAGTCTCGAGCTCTGACTTAAATCTTTTTGAGTCTAGGAGATATGCTCTTGTCAAATTCCTTTCCTTGCCCCCATAACTACCTATTGGAAAGAGAACATTTGGTGCCGGCTTCATCAGTCGTTCCCTTGCTTTTTCAGGTCTGCCTATTCTTGCACCGATTACAGTTGATCTCTTGGGTATCTTGAACGGAGCTACTGCATTTAAGAGGACCATCTGGTTTTCGTAAGTTCCTTCGTACTTCCGCATTACATCTCCAAAATTCTCTATCACGCCATCCTTGGATACGAATCCCAAAGAAGAGACGAGGCTCTCTGCATAGTCTTCCGAAATTACAATTTTTCCATCGTAGAGCTTGTGAGGAACATTCAGTAGTTCTAGAGTCCTCTTCTCTGCTGGATTATTCTCCATCGCCAATTCTTTGACCTCGAATATGCTAGCTCCTTCCTGCACAGTTCCGCTGGCTGCCATGTGCATTGCCAAAGATTTGATTGCGTCTATGCCAACATATTGGAACTCGTAAAGAAACTTTGGATGCACAGGTACCCCGTACTTCATCGAGAGATCGAATGAATCTTTAAAGGGTATTTCTCTTTTTGGAATTTGGCCTTCGAATCCTGCATTCTTAAGCTGCGCTTCCCAGTATTCTTCAACATAGCTCGTTGGTTGCAATGGATTATTTGACTTCTTGAAATCACCATAAGTCACGAGCATGTCACCTAAGGAGAGTATCTCTGTGATCTCGTCTTTAAGAGATAGCGCAACCTCTGCGTCATTAACGCGCAGGACTTCTCCAGAACGTAGCTTAACCACAGGTCCTTCTATCGTGTCTACCGGCACGGCGACACAGCCTTTCCCTGGAAACTCTATCTTGACCTGAGTGCCTATAGCTATGAATCCTGTTGTCAAGATCATGGATGCGGGATTGAATCCCTTCGCAGCTATTCCTGTGAATCGTGATCTACCATACCTTAATCTAAAGCCGCCCTGAAAGCCCGGGT
>CAYWXC010000017.1:0-5993 GCA_964462345.1 Microcaldota archaeon
TCTATGTAATCCCTCACCATCTTATAATGTTCGACAGGATCCTTTATCTTTATGTAGTCGCAGATCTTCGAATAAACCTCATTCCTATGAAGCTCGATATACTCTTTGAAGTTCATAAATATCAGATAAACATATCCACGTTAATATTTAATCTTATCTCGTGCCTTCGACAGAATGTCTAAATCCACACCACTTCTCCAACGGGCAGCCTCCGCACAGGGGCTGCTTCCTACAATTCCTTTTACCGAGCTCAACAAATTGTGCATGGAACTCTTTGTATACTCTTATATCTCTCTTTGTTCCATTCTCCATAATTTTCTGAAGGTCTTCATATTTTATTCGGGAATCAATGCCATACACTCTATTCATTATTCTCTTGGTGTAAGCATCAATAACAAATATCCTCTTGTTTGCTGCATAAAGTAGTATTGCATCGGCAGTTTCCATCCCGATGCCATTTATGGATAGCAGTTCTTCCCTCAATTCCTCCAAATACTTGTTAAAAAGCCTCTTCAAGCTGCCATACTTATTGATAATATACGACGAAATATTTTTGAGCTTTATAGCTTTTTGTCTATAGAAACCAGAAGGCTTTATTGCTTCCTCAATCTCAGATATATCCGCACATGACATTCTCCTAATATCAAGCATATTCTTATTTTTGAGTGCATCCAGTGCAATCTCCACATTTTTCCAGGACGTCCGCTGCGTTAATATCGCGCCTATAATTATCTCGTCTTCACTCTCTCCTGGCCACCAATCGAGATAGCCAAAGCTCCTCCGTAATGTTTTATACATCTCAAATATTGTGAATTCACTGATTTCATACACCAGCTTAAAATATTGTCAGGTGCGAAAAGCTTATATTCATTTAGAACCAGAATATTATAAATTTATAACATCTAGTGGTTAGAATGACAGAGCGATCTCATGGTTTATTTGTGGGCAGGACAAGACATCTGGCCAGGCATCACAAGCCTTCAAGACTTAGCATAAGCAAGATAATAAAGAATTTTGAAATAGGGGAGAAGGTTATAATAGTGCCAAAAGGCAATTTCAAGAACATCCCTCATCCAAGATACAGGGGCAAGACTGGGGTTGTTACTGAAAAAAGAGGAGACTCCTATGTGGTTGAGCTTTATGTATCCAAAACCATGAAGCGAACGTTGATAGTGCCACAGCTTCATCTTGAAAAATCAGGAAAGTGATTGATTCTCTTTCTTCTTAAAATATGTTCACTGCCTGTAAGGCTGTTGTGCTAAAGGTTTAGTGAGCATGAAGAATCTACTTTCTCCTTTTAGCTCTATTACTACTCTATCAACAAGCAACTTTATCGGGTCCTGAAGAAGCTGCACCCGATTCGCAATATCCTCAAACGACTCAAACTTCTTATCTTCCCTAGCTTCTAATATTGCAGTCAGATGTCTCTTTCCAATACCTGGAAGGAGTTCGAGAGAGTGCATCCTTATATTGAGGGATGATGCATTATTGAATATCTCAACAAACTTCTTCTCGTTAGACTTTATTATCTGGTAAATTGCATCCTGGAGCTCTTTTTTTGCTCCTTCAGTAAGGTCATTGTATGCCAGCCTGCCTTTTATAAGCAGTATCTTTTCACGCTCTTCTCTACCTATATAAACTCTTTCACCAACCTTGATCTCAACGTTCTTTGCTACTGCTTCTAGAAGGGTGAATTTATTTTCTCCTATGAGTTGTACAAGTGGTTCTGGCTTTACAGAATAAGACTTTCCAGTAGGCAAGTAATCAAGAACGATTGCATATTCTTCCAATTCTTCTCTTCTTTGTGCTCTTTCTTGCATAATGCCCACTGGCTAAACATTTATTTACCTCTGTGCTTCTCAATGATCTCCATTGCTTTTTCTAATAGATCATCTGCAAATGTCTTTTTTTCAATTATCAGGGTCTGCTTAAGTTGCATTAGGTCCAAAGGCATGATGTCTATTATCTTTATTGCCGCCTTGTCTGTGAAGCCGAGATCCTCAAGATCTTTTTTCATCTTAACAGAGTCCTTAACTTCCAACTTGGACAGTTTCTTTGCATATTCATAAGCAAGCTCCTGCTCGTAACCAAGTTCTCCCTCTTTTTTTCTATCTTCAAGTATCTCGAGAGCTTCTGGTATCGATATGAGCCTCTTTTCCGATGTTCCTTTGCCTATCATTTCTGCACCTATAGTATAAACTGAATATTTATCTAATATTAATATATTCATCATGATAATATTATTAAATAGGTACGATTAAAGTTTTTTATTAGATATGGTGTTCTATTGGATGCGCATCAAGCTTACCTTGCAGTTTCAGAGGAAGTAAAGAAGCACATAGCAGGCAAAAAGGATACAATAGAGCTTCTTTTCATCACTATGGTTGCAAATGGACATGCTTTATTGGAAGGAGTTCCTGGAGTTGCAAAGACAACAATGACCAAGACTCTTGCAGAGACCATACAGGCAGACTTCAAGAGAATACAAGGAACTTCCGATCTGCAAACAAAGGATATTGTCGGATATGTATCTGAAGACCCTTCAGGGAATCTCAAGTTCAACAAAGGACCAATCTTTACTAATATACTCCTGATAGACGAACTAAACAGATCCTCACCGAAGACTATGAGCGGGTTATTGGAGACGCTGGAGGAGCGCCAGATAACCGTCGGCGGTGAAGATATCAAACTCCCAACACCATTCACTGCCTTTGCTACCCAGAACCCACTGAAGATAGAAGGGACTGAGCCATTGCCAAAGGTGCTTAGCGACAGATTTCTCTTGAAGATAGATGTGGATTATCCTAGCATTGAGGAGGAGCAGGAGATGCTGAGAATAAAGGAGCGCGAAGAGAAGATAAAAATAGAGAAGATACTAACCACAACCGATATCCTTTCTATGCAGCAAGCAGCCAAAAGCATCATTATGCCAGACGATGTCGTACAATACATAACAAAGATGGTGGGAGCAACAAGAAAGGAGATTCATACAACAATGGGTGCAAGCCCAAGAGCCGACATATCTTTCATGCAGGCTGCAAAAGCAAAGGCGTTGATAGAAGGCAGAAAGGAAGTGGGCATCGATGACATCAAGTTCCTTGCTAGGCCTGTTCTAAGCCACAGAATAACCGTAAGGTCTACTGGTGGAATCGGTGTCAATGGCATAATTGATGGGCTTATAGCCTCCATCAAGTGAGATCTTTCTGCGGGGCTGCCATGGAATTCAAAATCAAAGCCGATCAAGAGCAAATGGCATTCCCAAATCCAAAAGTTGTACTAATTGCAGCGGCATTTTATCTACTAATCACAATGCTTATCTTTTGGCCTGTGTCTCTTAACTTATCCTCAAAAATAGCAAACGCAAACGGGAATTACGATTCTTATCAGTCTTTATGGGGCCTGTGGTGGGTAGGATACTCCATTTTTACTCTACATTCTTCCCCTTACTCGACTAACATGATCTTCTATCCCATAGGGGCAAATCTCGCCACGCAAACATTTGAACCGATCTCTGGTCTTCTCAGCCTTCCATTCCAGCACATAAACTTGATTCTCGCATATAACTTTGTCTTCTTGCTAGGGTTTGCCCTTTCTGGATTATTTACATACCTTTTAGTATATTATCTATCGAGAGACAATTACGCATCATTTATCGCTGGTATAATATTCTCATTCTCTTCTTCACACATTGCTCAGGCTTACGCACATCTTCAATGGGCAAACATCGAATGGTTCCCTATTTTCTTGCTTTTCTTTCTGCTATCAATAAAAAGAGCCCGTCCACTATATTTGCTCGGGACCTCAGCCTCGTTTGTACTGATTCTTTTCATGGGAGATCTTGAGCAAGGCATAATTGCATTTCTTTCTATACTGGCATTAATCTATTTTGGAATATTCGGAGGGGGGCTTAGAAAAGACATTCTCACAAAAAATTTTATATACACTTTATTTAAGATAACCCTTCTGATTCTTGTTATAAGCTCACCCTTTATAATTCCAATAATACGTTCCATACTATATCATAACGCATTGTCTTCTGCAAATGAGGCATCCGGAATAACTAATAATATAGCATGGAGTGACAATATACTCTCATTTTTCTTACCCAGCTATTTCAATGGCTTCTTTAGCGGTATGGCATCTTCATACCTAAAAATAATATCGCCATACGGTGATGAATGGGAAAATATTTCTTATATCGGATACACCGTGATGGGACTCTGCATTCTGGGGATTTATTACGATTATAAAACTAGCAATCTTTCCCGCCTTGGCCTATGGATATCGTTATCTGCTATTTTTTTCCTACTCTCAATTGGTCCAATGATCCGCATAGGGCTGATGCAAACAGGCATTCCTGGAATTTACCTCATTCTCAAATACATACCAATACTAGGACTTGTTCGCGAGCCTGGGCGGTTTGACATCTTCCTTTCCTTGTTCATAGCAATAATCTCTTCCTTTGGAATGCTCTCAATACTCAAAAGTTCAAGCACAAGAAAAAGAGTTACAATAACTGCAATACTCTCATTCCTAATAATAATCGAGTGTGCAGGAATTCCCATGACTTCTAATTTTATAAAATCCTTCTTTACAAACCCTTCAATACCTTTAATATATAGGTCAGTATCTCCTGAGGCAAATGGCATATTGATAATGCCTGCGGCCCCCGTAGGCAGCCAATACTCTGCTCTCTCAATGTATTATCAAACCGCGTTCAAGAAGCCAATATTCGGCGGGTATACAACAAGAACAAACGCCTCTCAGGAATTTTATTTATATTCAATACCGCTATTCTCGCAATACATTCCTTATGGAGAGAACTACTCACAGACAAGCAGGTATCCTATCTCTGGCAACTTTATGCTTATTGACAATGTACTTTTGAACAAATACAATGTAAGCAGCATCATAGTTATGAAAAACGCTTACAACGCTACAGAGCTAAATTCTCTTTCAAGTGCGCTTTCACTTCTTGGAACCAAGACTTACCAAAATGGGAGTGTAGTGGAATTTAATATGGATCATTACGACCAGAACAGCATCTCGCAGAATGATAGCGTATCCTTCCTTTCTGGAGTATGGATGCCTGGCATGTACTTCTGCAATCCACAATGCAACTCAACCACGCTAAGCACCTGGTGGCTTCTTAATGGAAGCTCGATTGACATATATTCCGGATCAAATAGATCTCTGGAAATGAATTACAGCTATTATTCTTTGTTAAGAACCAACCTAACCCTCACAATAAATGGCAATCTCACAGAAAGGAAGAGCATTACAAAAATAACAGGCAACTCAACGTTTCTAATAAGCATTCACACCGGCTTAAATGTGCTCTCCTTTGGGGTAAACGCTCCTAATTCAAAGAAGACGTTCTACATGGGCCTCTCAAAAATAAGATTTGAATAAGTTAGACAATTGCCATATAAAAAAGTATTTAAATCGTGAAAACCGAAGTTATTTAAAGGTACTTTTGTATAAAGTGTACATCAATAAGTTGATTTAGATGGAGATAAGCAAAAAGATAAGGCTAGCATTATATCTAGTCTTTGTAGGAAGCATAGCAGCCAATTTTCTTGGTATGTCTTTGTCAGCTGCAGGACTAACATCAGAGCAATTGCTAACAAGCAACCTATGTAATATAATAGGAACAGTAAGGACTGTCGTAGGAATATTTGCACTTGTGCTCTTCGTAGTCGGAGGTGTACTGTACGCAGCAGCTCATTTCTTGCCAGCAGCAGGAAACATAAGAAGCAGCCTACAGGGATGGTCATTAGGTATGATCATGGGTGGAATTATAGGAATAATTCTTGTAATAGCCGCACCTTGGATAGTAAGTACAGTAGTAGGCTTCTCTGGTGGAGTTGTAGCAACACCATCGTGCTGAAGAAGCACTACTTTACTTCTTTTTCTTTTCTTTTTCCTTTTTAATAGATATATTTCAGCTGAATTGCCATGAGGTTCAGATTAGATGCTAGAGTTGGGATTTC
>CAYWXC010000017.1:6093-8844 GCA_964462345.1 Microcaldota archaeon
TATATTTCAGCTGAATTGCCATGAGGTTCAGATTAGATGCTAGAGTTGGGATTTCTTTATCCCTTTTCTTATTCCTATTGATCATAGATCTTTCTTACTCAGCATCATTCGTGATGCCTATCTTAAGACTCTTGGCAATAATATACGCTGCATTACTAATTCCTTATCTTGTCATTTATGTCCTTTACAGGGATAGCGCCAAAGCCACCAAAAACCGCGCAACTAAGATAATCTTCTGGATCTTCCCAATACTCCTTTCCTTCATTGCATTTTATTATGCAGGTTCTTTGACATCTTCTCCACTCTTCTTCATAAAGAGCACATTGGCAATATCCTCATCCATAGGCGCATATCTAGTACTTCTTCTCCCCCTTCTTTTCATAGCGACATTCGCCTCATACTTTCTATCAAAGAAAAATAGCAAGGCATTTATAATCCTCTCTGCATTGATTCTCTCCGCCTTATTATTTTACCTGCTTTCGGGACTCATATTCACACATTATACTTTGGATGATGAAACAGTAATATCTTTTCTGAGCGTCAAGGCCTTTTTATCATCAACAAACCCATATGGGCTTTCATTCGGCAGTTTTCTGCTGCATAATTCAAGCACAATTCCATCCACAATAACAACGAGCAACAAGGTTATGGGAAATCTCGAATACCCCTCTCTATACTTTTTAATATCATCTCCATTTTATCTGGTATCTGGAAGGACACTCTACAATTTATCACACCTCGATATGCCTTTGGAAGCCGCTGTCTTCCTATTCATATTAATTATCTCCTTAAGCTTGCTAACCAATAATGAAGATGACTTATCTCCCAGGTATCAGTTAATATTGTTCTTTATAATCTCAGTGACCTTTCTTGCATCAATTCCTGTATACCTGATGCTTGCAGTACTTCTTTGGTCCTACGCGAAGTTAGACAAAAGATATGTCTTTGTGCTACTCGGCATCGCCATCTCTCTTCAGGAAGAACTTTGGATTCCAGTAATCTTCCTCTTAATTTACTCTCTCAATAACTATGGCCTTAGGAAGGGAATAAGGGACGTTATCGGTTCTGTATGCGTATTTCTCTTGATCAACTCCTATTTTATTTTATCAAGTCCATACGCATACATCAACTCGGTCTTTGCTCCGCTTGGGGCATTGATCATGCCTGGCGGCTCGGCTCTTATAGGATTTCTTCTTATTTCAAGTTACCACTTAAGTTTGTTGGCGCTACCTAAGCTATTTTACTTGGTTCTCTTAACCCTGGCGATACTTCTAGTCTATCTCAACAAAAAGGAGCTCATACCTTTATTCAGCATGATCCCCTTTCTATTCCTCTCCCATTCTCTTGTCTCTTACTTTAGTCTATTCACATTCTTCTTTGTATTTGCATTATTTATCCAAAAACCAAATGCAGAAGAGGGATACATCCAGAAACACTTTGGAGGTGCCAGGACTACATTAATTACTATCATGCTTCTACTTTTAATGTCTTGTACAGCAGCAGTTATTGTTATGAGCGCTCATCAAGAATACATGACTAATTTTGATCTGAGTGTTCTTAATCAGAGTGTCATCTCCTCAGGAAATTACACTTATTACAACGCGACATTAACTTATAATCGCTTGGAGAATAATACAATCTTCGTAGCAGTTACTGGAGTAAGCAATGGAACCATCGGATCTTATGGTTTCTTCAACAACAGCCTCATAAATCAGAGCCACTATTGTCTTACGATAGAATGTGAGATTAATACAAATAAAGTGCAGTTCAATGGAAGTTCAGGAGCTTATGTCCTTCACTTAAAAGTACCAGCAGGGCAGCTTTCTACAGGTCCTTATGCATTGATGGTTTACAACAACGAGTATTATTATCTCAGCAAGCCAATTCTGCCGAAAAGAAGCAACGGCTCCCAATAGTATGTATTTTTATTTATTGAGCGAGAGGTTATAAGAGGTGCAAAGATGGGAAATGTCTTCACCGACTCTCTAGAAACGTATATTCAGAATTTAAGGCTCGTGCTCTTATTTTCAATCCCTTTCATAATAGCTGTGGCGATACCTCTATTGGCGCCATTGCCTACTTACATGACTGCAGGTGGAATATTCTTACGAAGCGCAAGTATCTTTATAAATACCAGCCCCATTAGCATCTCCGTCATAATATTCTCGATGTTTTTCTCCCTTCTCTTTCTAAGCTTCGCATTCGTTGCAATAAGCCTGATAGTTAAGTCAAGAAGAACCCACACCAACATCGCTGGAAGCGTGCTTAGGGACATAGAGCGGTACATCTCAAGGGTATTCGTGGTTCTGCTTGCATACGCGCTTGTAGTAATAGCAACCAACGTTGTCTCAAGCTACTATGCACCTTCTCTCGGAGGCTTGCTTACTTCCATTGTTGGTTTTGTGGCATTTCTAATAATATTCTATGCTCCTAGCGCGATAGTTGTTGACAACAAGCGCATACTCATCGCAATAAGGGACAGCGCGAAGCTGATATATCGGGAGCCGATCTACTTTATAGGATGGCTTCTGCTATCGACTATATCTATATCGATACTCGACGTACTTGCGATAGGAATAACTGGCACGCTCATATCTCGATATGTTGTTCTTATAATAACTTCTTTGTTAATACTACCTTATTTTGTCATACTCCAAGCAGAGGCTTATATGAAAAGATTCCCTCTGCTAAGACATTGATAAATTATTCGCCCCGCAAACCCATCATTTTCAATGGTGGATTAGGGGTGCA
>CAYWXC010000018.1:0-8769 GCA_964462345.1 Microcaldota archaeon
CAGCTCTTCTTTGAGAAGTTTTGAGGAGTTTGCCAATGTGAGAGATTTTCCCTTATCTGTCAGGAGTATGGTTGTGTTCTTGACCTTGGAAAGATTGAGTAGGTTTGTTGCTTCTATGAGAAGCATGAGGTCTCCGATGTCCTCCTCAGAATAACTAGACAACTTTGAAAGTTCGAGGGATCCTCCATTTTCTTTTATAATCTTGATCATCCCCCGAATCTTGCTTATGCCAACATCCAATGGAAAGAGTTCTTTCATGATTAATGCTTTTTCTGAAATATTTAAAAAGTGAACTATTAAAGAAGGTAAAGGGAGAGGTACCTTAGGATCTTCTTTATGAAAGAATAAATTGGATTGCTATTCCTTTTCACATCTTTTATGAGTGCTTTATATTTGCTCTTTTCTTCCGCAGACAGTTTTCCTTCTTTTACGATGGTTTGTTTTTTCCCGTCGACAATCTGCGTCTCCGTCTTGCTTATTATCTGCTTCTTTATCATTGCATACCATTCATCAAGAGTGTTCCCGTGTGTCTTTATCATCCTGAGGAAGTCGCGCATCAGGATCTTCCTGCTCTTTCCTGTTCTGTCCTCCTCTGCTGCAGGTATTAAAGCAGCCTTGTCGGAGATCTCTTCTATGTCTGCCTGGGAAAAGCCAATTGTTGCCCTTGCGAGCCTGCCGAAATTGATTCTGCCTATCGGCATCTTCCTTGTGTTGTATATGAATGCCTGCTTCCTTGTTTTGTAGTCTGGAGGTGGTATGTATATTGCTTCCCCGAATCGTTTGCTTCGCTTTAGCGCTGGATCTATGTCCCAGGGTTGGTTTGTGGCGCCTATTACGAATATGCCTTCGGGATTCTTCTCGACACCATCCATCTCCTGGAGGAATTGATTTACAGCCATTCTCATGAAGTTCTGCTGATCCCCGCCGCCACCTCCGCCGTCGCGCTTGCCACCGAGGGCATCTATCTCATCGAAGAATACCACTACAGGAGTGTTCTTCCTTGCCTGCTCGAATATCGCATGCATGTTCTTCTCAGTATTTCCTGCATACATATCTACGATCTCGTTTATCCTTGCAATCATTACGTTTGAATTTGTTTCTCCACCTATCGCATTGACAAAGTAAGTCTTTCCGCAACCTGGTGGACCATAGAATATGACTCCGAGGCCCATCTTCTTCCCATAGGCCTTGAGCAGCTCTGGTTTCTTTATTGCAAGTATTATGTTTTCATAGATGAGTGTTTTCTCCTTTTTCATACCCACTACATCCTTGAAAGTGATGTTTGATTTGTGCCATTTGACTTTCTTGAGCTGTCCCTCCTGTACCAACGTATCTTCGGATTGTTTTGGAATTGTGCCAGCAGATTCTTGAGGTGGGGCAGATGTTGGAGATATCTTGCTCTTTATCTGCTCGAGACGAGCCTTTGCTTGCTCATATCCTGGATTTCTGGCGAGGGCTTTTTCGTACCAGCTTGCCGCAGTCTCATAGTCGTGTTGATATTCATAAATGATCCCCATCACATAGGGTGCATCGAAGCTCTCTGGCTCTAAAGACAAAACTTTCTGCGCATCGGCCATGGCTTCTGTATATTTGTTAAGAATAGCATAGGATAATGCCCTGTTAAAGTATGCGCTTGCGTAAGTGGGATCTATAGTTATTGCTTCGGTGTATAGTGCTATCGCTTCCTCGAATTTATTCTGCTCAAAGAGTACGCCAGCTTTGGTATAGACTTCCTTTGCTTGTGCATTGTTGGTGTCAGGTTTGACACTTTCCTTTGCAGCGTCTGTGTTGGTATCAGCCATGAAAAATACCGTTTTATATTCGAGTAATGCTTAATAAAGAGTACCGCAAAACCAATAAAAATAGGCCTCATTTGATATTTAAGGTTACTGGTATAGCTCATAACGTGCTTTGTCTTTTTGTCCCGCTAGTGGCATTTTCAGGAGGATCTGCCTCTATCCTATCCAAAAGGACATTTAATTCGTGATCCACATTCGAGATATTCTTGTCTTCGCGCCTGACACTCGTAACGGAGAATTTTGAAAAGGTTTTAAGCAGAGTTATGGCTTCTTTATACAATGGTTTAAGATGCGCCTCCCTCACCCTGTACTTTCCGTTAAGCTGATTTACAACAAGTTCACTGTCCGAATGCAACTTCACTTCGTTATCGCTGCCGTAAGAAGACAATGCCATCTTTAGGGCTTCTATTATTGCTATGTACTCCGCTTTGTTGTTTGTGCATTTGCGATTATAGAAGACGTGGCTGAAAAGCAACTTCCCCTTGTCACTTAGGAGGATGTAACCTGAAGCACTTCTTCCCGGATTTCCCCTGGATGCGCCATCAGTATAGATTTGTATTATCATTAAATCAGCCGAGAATAAGAGTATAGTGCACCATTCCATTTAAATGCTTATATACAATATATTGTATCTGAAGTAGTTTAATACTACAAGTAGTGTGCAAATGAAATGTCCTTTTTGCGGTAGGAGTGAATCGGAAGTGCTTGATTCGAGAGAAGCGATAGATGGAGACAGCATTCGCAGAAGAAGAATGTGCCTCTCTTGCAAGAAAAGATTTACAACGTATGAAAGGATAGACCTGTTCAACATGACTGTGATTAAGAAAGATAATACTAGAGAGAGTTTCAATAGAAATAAAATTCTTGATGGCATAACGCGCGCGTGTGAAAAAAGACCGATAAGCAGGGAGAAGATAGAGACGATCGTTGCAAAAATTGAGAGAGATCTTAGGGCGAAGGGTAAACGGGAGGTTGGAAGCAGGGAGATCGGAGACAGAGTCATACGGGAACTCATTAAGCTAGACCCAGTAGCATACATACGCTTTGCCAGTGTGTATCACAATTTCGAATCGCCAAATGAATTCAGAAAAATTGTTGCGGTATTCAAAAAAGATAGAAAAAGAAAATAGTTAGCCGGTTAGCACAACGCACGAATCCTTTTCGACTATAAACTCTTTCTCTGCTTGAGCAACATTTCCGCCTTTTTCTTCAATAAGTACAGGGAATTCTTCCAGAACGCCCCCGCCGAGAAGTTCAGATATGGCTCTTCTTGCCTTAAAACTATCAAAGGATCTTTCGAGCCAGCGGGTCGCAAATGGGTATGTTAAATAGTTCTTGTCTATGTATTCTGAGATTGTTCTTGTGTCTGGAAGACGTGTCCTTATATCCCCCCCTTTTTGGAATATTTCAACTTGATCCGTCTCCTTAACGAATCCTGCCCCGTTTGTCAGGAACGGCTCTATTGAAATTATTTGGCCTTCTTCCAGGACCGTTTGATCCCCGTTGTCATAATTGGGAATAAAGACGCTTGCGTGCAATTCCTCCTCTTCGATGCAATGTCCACCAAGATTCTTTACTGGAACGAAGCCGTGCTTTCTGGAAACAGACTCGATCTCTCTCCCTATCTCGTAGACCTTTCTCCCAGCCTTCACTAAGCTCGTAGCCGCTTCCAACGCTTCCTCGGCGGCTCTTATCATCTTTTCATGCTCCCCTCCTGAAAGATCTATGGTTATGGCACAATCGCCAAGGTAAAACCCCTTCCTTGCGCCCAAATCAATCTTAACGATATCTCCTTTCCTGAATACAGAGTTATCATCAATGCTTGGCGTGTAATGCGCTGCCACAGCGTTTATTGAGATATTTACAGGAAACGCGAGTTCATATCCCTTCTTTTTAATGAAGCCCTCTATTTCTTCGGCAACATCCAGAAGCTTCCTTCCTTCTTTAACTATGCTACGAGAGTATTCTAGTGCTTCGCTTGAGGCCTTGGCCACTTTTTTAAGTTCTTCGAAATTATATTCTGTCATAACATCACAATCTTTTCTGAGCTCCTCCATTCTTAAGCTCTTCTTCAGAGAAACCTAATTCTTTCAATATCTTCAGTGTTGCTGGAATCACCTGATGATTTATGTAATAGTCTGAGTCATAGTCGTTTGCAAATTCCTCCAGCTCTGCTTTATCAGAGATGCTGCTGCCAGTCTTGGTTATTATGTAGCCTATTGCTGCATTTTCCAGCTCATCCTTTCTTTTATCCCCTCTTTTGAGTGCTTTCTTGGCTGCGGCAAGCTCTGGAGAATTTGAATCGTAGCTATCTATCTTCTTTCTTAGTTGAGTATATATAACAAGATCCTTTTTGGCTACGTTCCCGGCTTTTAGCTCTTTTATAACATCTCGCAATATGGCAACCGCCTTTTCCTTGCTTCCCTCTTTAAGTATCGTTTCCAGGACTTTTTTCTGGGTTTCTCTGGCAATGTTTGACCAATCCCTTCGAACAAGTTCAAACCCCTTTATTTTTATCCTGCCAGATTCTGATAAGAGGGCGTATTTCTTCTTTGCGCCTCCGCTGCTCCCACGTTTTCCAACGAATACCCCTCGTGTATAAATCCCGTCCAATTCAAGTTCCATCATTTCGGGCAATGATTCGTTTACTTGCTTCATGAAACTCAGCGCATCGTCTTTGCTCTTTGAGCCAAGCTGTAAGAAAATAGAATCTGTGTCACCATAAAGGACCTTAAACCCAGCATTTTCTGCATTTTCCATAATCTTCGTGATATAAGCGCGCCCGAGGGCCGTTACGCTGGCCGCACAATCCCTAGAATACCATCTCGATCTGGCATAGCCGAGGTAACCATAGAAGGAATTCGCTATTATCTTAAGTGCCTGAGACCTCGCACCGAGTGGGATATTGTTGGGGTCTTCTTTATAGGCCCTTTTGACCTCTTTTCTCTCGTTTATTAACATGCGCAGAACTTTTGGTATTATTCCTATAGGGGATTTCTTGAACAGAGTATTGAGAGGGGTTGAAAAATGCTCCTCTTTTTCATCATTGCAGATTGTCGACGGGTCTATGTTGTGTGCTATTATTATCGATGGATATAAGCTTCTAAAATCGAAGACAGCTATGTGATCGTATATTCCAGCTTCTGGCGCCTTTACATATGCGCCTTCGATCGGATTATTTAACCTGTCTTTAATATCACGTTCTGTTGGCTTGTTAGGTATGAGTTCATTGTTTTCACGAGCATATCTCATCAATATATATTCAACTAATTGTCCTGTAGTAGATATGCTGGTTTCTGCCAAGGTGGTTCCGGCGACCTTGGATATTTCTATTTCCAGAGGTATAAAAAAATCATATAGCTTGTTTAACGAGAAGGAATCCGCCATTGAATATTCGGCAAGTTCTTCTAGCTCTTCTTTTGGTCCGTCCCACATCTGCCATATTTCTCTCTTCTCTACCATGAGTTTTTTATCCCCAGTTACCGCAGCATAAACGTCACCGAGTGTAAGCCTATTCACTTTTATAAGCTTCTCTGAGGCACCGACTATGTGGACAAACTTTACCACAGTATAAATATCCATGTTTATTCTTCCAGGGATTTTTACGGTTTCGACCAACCCATGGTGCTCCTTTCTTGCCTTTTCTTCATATCTGGATATGCCAAATTCGATCTTGTTGGCTGCTGCCCGATCCATTAGGTAAGGAAGATCAAAGTTTGATGAATTGTAACCCACAATCATGTCGTAATCGCCATCTTTGACAATCTCGACAAAGCGAGAGATGGCCTCTTTCTCATCAGCCAAAGTTGTTACAAAGCTTTTATCTATCTCTTTAAAGGTTAACATTCCGCCGTTTTGGCCATCGGTGTAGCTTATCATTATTACAGGGTCCTTATCTGGTCGTGGTATTCCGAGGGGATTGTATGTTTCAATATCGAAGCATATGTGTGTGAGTCTTTCTTCTGCTGCTTTTGAAGGAATTATTTCGTTTATCAGGATTATGCCATCTTTTTCTATGGTTCTGGCAAGCACACCATGCAGGGGAATTATCTTCTTATCGATCAGATAGCGTTTCCAGAAAAGGACATCGTATTCATAACAGACCCCAAACTCCATCAGGTACTCTTTGAGCTTTGGAACATGTTTTGTGTTCTCTACAAACACCTTGAATGCATTGATTGACTTTCCGGCCAGGCTGATTTTGGTAGGATCAACATGTGAGACACAAATCGTTTCCCCATTTTCGGTTATTGCTGTTGAGGAGATTGATTCCGGAGTTAGGTTTGTGCTCTTTGGTATTAGATAAAAATATGGGCGGAATTTGGGATCTATCAAGGAAACGACTTTTCCAGAACTCTTTAGGGTTATGCGTATTCTGCTACTTCCTTCGATATTTACATAATCCAAATCAAGAACTATGCCTGATATTTCCTTTTCTCCCATCACAATCACAGGCAATGCACATAAAAGTGCCTTAAATAAAATAAAGAAAGAGACAGTTAACTTTATGCGGCTCCGGAACCTGCAGCGTTCTCCTGAAGCTTTGCTCTCGACAATGGGAGTGGTGCTGCAAATCCAATAGAGTATGCGACAAGAGTTCCTCTTGCCCCGCACTCAAAGTTAAGTAGGTTTATGACGTCTTCCGCGAATTTTATTGGAAGTGTCTTTTTGCTCTTCCATGTTGAGCTAATTTCTTCTGTTTCTTTCTTTCCTTCTTTTGAGAGAATCGTTCCGACTATTGTGAGATCGCCAACTTTCTCTTCCTTGCTTTGTTCGCCCTTCTCATACACTGCAGTAAACGTAAAATCAACATTTACCAGATCATTTTCCACTTTTACTTCGTCGAAGTTGATATTGAACTTCATATTTGATATTGCTTCGCTGAGATGCCTCTTTGCTTCTACTTTATTTATTTCTATGCCCGTTATCATACAATCACATGCAGTTAGATTTAACAATTGTAAGGAATATTTATATAAGGTTTTCTTCAGTAGCCATTGTCTTGTTTTTTTGAAAATGCCTCTTTTGATTTTGAAAATGCCCTCGAAATTTGAGATCTTTATCCGAAGTCTTATTAAGTATATGCTCTCTAATAAGATAGGGAGTGTGGTTGATTGGATGCCTAATAGAATGATCTTCAATAAATATGGGTACTTTGTTTCTGTTGTGAAAAAAGTTGCGAAGAAAAAGAGTTGTTGCGAAGAAGATACTGAATTTAGAAAAAAAGCTATGCTTATAGCTGCCTTGTCCTCAAATCATTCATGGAAGACATTTAGATATATACACGGTGATGGGGAGTTTGATAAAGATGCTATCACCAACGAAACTTCTGTCGCATTCAATGATAAGTGGAAAGATATTAATGAAGGCGATGTTGAGGAAGTGGTAAATTCAAACATTAATGACCACTTGTTTTCGATGTGGCTATTCCAGATAATACCGAAAGAGGATAGAAAAGAGTACAAAGGACTTCTTGGAAAGATAAGGGAGGAGTTTGTAAATGGATTGGAGATGGTAGAGCGGATAGAGGCATAGCTATCTTTAATTCACTAATCCTCCAGAAGTATTTCACTTTAGAAGTATAGTTAGAGAAGTAAAGGCCCGGTTGAAACTATGCCTTGCTTGCGGATTCCAATTCTCGTTTTATTTCGTCGTAATCGGGCTCTGTTGCAGGGTTATCGGATATCCACACATACCTGACTATTCCCTTTGCATCTGTTATAAAAACAGATCTCTTTGCGGCAGTGTAGCCAGAGAGGTTAGCAAAGTTATTCAACGCTATGCCGAACAGTTTTACCGCTTCTCTCTTGTAATCGCTGAGTATGGTGAAGTTTAGGCCATTTTTCTCCTTGAAGGCCTTGTTTGAGAATGGACCGTCTACACTTATCGCATAAACGCTCCCGTTGAGAGAGTTAAATTCAGACATACTGTCCCTGAACTTGCATAGTTCTGCAGTGCACACGCTGGTGAATGCTCCAGGAAAGAATGCTATTATTGCAGGCTTTCCATCTATTGCTTTTGAAAGATCAGAATGCTTGAGTTCTGTATCTACTAGATTAACGTCTGGAATTTTCTCTCCGATAGCAACCATGAAATCACGTTAATAAATAATCATGAAAAGTTAAAAGGTTTGGTGTTGCGCTCTTCAGTTAGGTATTTAGCTACTGCACGGCTTATTATAAGTGTGGGCATGTGGCGCAACTTGGATAGCGCACTTGGCTTCGGACCAGGTGGTTGCGGGTTCAAATCCCGTCATGCCCGATGATTGTTCTTGAGCGAGACTATTATGGCTAGGAAAAGCAAGCAAAAAAACAATCGTTATTTAAGAAATGGATTGTTTTTCTGATTAGAATGCTGGATTTGGAGAAAGCACTTGAAAATATAGCAATAAATTAGACGTTCTGCTTTTTTGATTCTGAGGAGGAGATTATGCTGCCGCAGACAGTATTTCTTCGCTTCCGCGCTTTATTGTAGAAAGATCGTCCTTCGTTTCTGTATCTGTTTTGAAAGATTTCTCTTCAGTAGTTACGTTCTCTGGTGTCGCTTCCTGAAGTATTGGGTCTGTTGGGGCTTGTCTAGAAAAGCTCGAAAGGAATCTTGCAACCCCTACTTTTATAAGTGATATTCCGACCTCAAGATTTAGGTGTATTGGTTCGAGGAGAGAATTTTCGCTTATGAATTTTCCAAGCCGCTGCCTGAAAGATTGCTGTTTCTGTTGGTTAAATAAGTATAAGTCGCTTTGAGCTACCCTTTCTAATTCGTGCTCCTTTTCATGAGCGCTCCTTATCGAAGCGACCAGTTCTGGAAGAGTAACCTCTCCACGCATTGCCTTATGGAATGTACGATCTGCGTTTCTTTGTGTTTCGTGAAAAGCCACGAGTCTTGAACTCGGGTTTTTAATACCGGATTTCGCCATAGCTGAACCAGACATTTTTACACTGTTTATCTATTATACTAACTTATATTTAAA
>CAYWXC010000019.1:0-8768 GCA_964462345.1 Microcaldota archaeon
TAACTGTAAAGCATTGCCAGGATACCGAAGATTATCGCTATTGCCATGCAATATACATTGATAAATATCGATGAGACTATGCCTATTGAAAGGCTTACGATAGCAACCCACAACGCTTCTCTCCTGCTAACTGCCCCACTGACTATCGGCCTTCCTTTTTCATTGCTCATATCTACCTCAACATCAAAATAATCGTTGATTGCAAACGAGGCCATGCTTACAAATATGGGAGTTATAAGGCTTGCCACAAGGATTCCTGCTGTTGGGATCATTCCCTCAGAAGCGATCAATTCTGCAGCAATAACTGCGATAACCAACATGATGCTATGCTCTATTCTGGTCAATCTAAGTATTGCAAGAATCTTATTCATGCTCATATTGAGTTTGAAAGGTTTATTAAGTACTATTAATTATTGGTTGTAAGAGTTCAAGCCCGTGCAAATATGCAAAAAGCGCAGACGGCTTATCATCAACAACATATCCTGACAGTGATAACCATATGAGTGCATGCATCATCTTCACCATATCTAATTTGTTGCCGAGTTCTTCATTGAATCTCTCTTCTAAGAATTCCCATCCATTGCTCATAATTGCGAGCTTATATTTGCCGCAATTGTTAGATAGGCGATAATGCCCCCTAATGAAAGAATCATAATTACCTATTGTAGAGTAATACAGCTTCGCATAATCATAAAGACTCTCTCCATAAAAAGCGACGCCTCCGAAATACCCTCTAGGGTCAATAAAGACAACATTATCTGTCTTCGTTATAATAATGTTTGAAAATGTCGGGTCTCCGTGTATAAAATTGAATTTCCTGCTGCCTTTCAAAGTGTGTACAATGTTCTCAACAACATCCCAAGTCTCTCTGCCAATATTCCCTATCTTTTTCCCATTTATAATATAATATTCCTCTCTGAGAGGACCTATCAAAGAGAGTGCTTTCTTTATCCTGAATTTTGTTTTCTCTATGAGAACATTGTCCAAAGCCCTCTTATCGTATTTGGATTCTGAGAGCTTATGCATCTTCACAAGAGCATTGAAGATATTCGATAGAATAACCTCTTTGCCATCCTTGTCTATCTTTATTAGATCCGGATGTTTCCCATCAATTAATTGCATTGTGAATGGATCATAATCAATTATTTTTGGTATGTTCTCATAGTTTTTGGATATCGCAAATTTATACCAATTGACTTCGCTTGAGAGCATATCTGAGTCCATAACATTAGCCGTCTTTTTGAAAACAGTGCCTTTGTTTATTTTTATCGAATTAAAATGCCTTTTTCTATGATAATGATATCCCTCATCGCTAGTGTTCTCCATAATGTTCTTGCCTTGATTTTCTAAGTATTGCAAAGTTGGTTGGAAAGGTATTTTATGTCTTTAGTCCAAAAAAGATAATATTCGTGTTTTCCATGATTAAAAGAAGGAAAGACATTCTGCTAATAGCATTTTCAGCTTTCTTTGCAGATCTCGGATATCAGGCAGTGGTTGCAGGATATCCCATCTTTCTTGTCTTCGGCCTCGGGCTTCCAATTTATCTTTATGGGATAGTAGAAGCTCTTAGTTATGGTGGCGGGGCCCTCTTTTCGTATATTGGCGGAAGAGCTGCAGACAAATATGGCCATAAAAGGATGGCAATACTTGGAAATGCCTTGATTCCTCTTCTTGGACTTACAGGACTTGCAAGAACCGCAGTTAATGCCGTATCATTATTTGTTGGTGGTTGGTGGTCTAGAAATTTCAGAAGTCCTGCTCGAAGGGCAATGGTTGTAGACAATACATCAATAAATGAGCGGAAAGAAGCTTTTGGCATACTTCATGCGTTGGATCTCGGCGGAGGCATGATTGCAGTTGCATATTCTGTCATATTATTCGTCTTTGTTTTTGGAGCAAACGCAAGGGAAGGCATGGGATCGATATTTGTTATAGCAATAATCCCATTGATAATCTCAACAGCCTTATTATTTTTTGTTAAAAAGAATAGGACTGACTCAAGAAAAGCTGCATCACATAATAACCTACCTTCAATAAAAAAATCTAGAATCAAAACATATTCCTCAGGTAATAAAGGATCTTTCTTTAGCATACTTCTTGCAGCAACATTATTTGGATTTAGCTCGTATTCGTTTGGATTTCCAATATATACAATAGCAGAGGCTTCAGGAGTAAGCTACCTCGGGATGATATCCTATCTGATCTTCCTCGGAGCATCATCGCTCTCGGGGTATTTTCTTGGTAAGAGCCGAATGAATGAGATTGATGGGTTGGCATTCTCAGGATATCTGCTTGCTTCATTGGCAAGCTTTGGATTTGCATATCTGGTTGGCGATGGGACTCTTGCATTGTATATTGTGGCGGCGGTTTTGGGAATAGCTGTGGGGGCCATAGAAACTTTCGAACCAACAATAATATCAAAGATAGTAACAAAGAATAATGAAGGGAGAGGGATGGGAGATCTTTCTATGGGGAGAAGCATAGGGCTCTTCTCAGGCAACATAATAATGGGTTTCCTTTTATTTTATTTTGGCAACTTCTATGCATACACTTATGCGGCATTTGCTTCATTCTTGGCATTCTTGATAATACTTAAGTTAAGAACGGGATCATAATATGGATAGTGACTTACTCAAGCTAGAAGAAGGAATCAAATCTGCAAATAAGAGCGGCAGGGCATTCTCTTTTGACTTTGATACTAATGAAAGGCTTGTCCTGGCCTCAAAGCTTGGATTAAAGTGCAAAATAGAAGAGATAAAGATGGATGATGTTTATCCTATCTTATTGAGCTATGGAGAACCGCACCTCCTCAGCAGCATTGCCAAAAAATATGAGGGCGCATTGATCTTAAGCAAGATAACCAACGATGATATCTCTGAGCGTTTCGCTAATGCATTGATTGATGAGCATAAGGTAAAGGTGTATTTGATAAGGATCAATCTTTGATGTTGGATTTAAGCTTTTCAATAATATCATTTATTTCAGTTGTTGGCTCATTACAGCTCCTATTAGAGCATAGGTAAAAGGTTGTCTTTCCGTCTATCATTTCCATATTGGCTAATGTTGGCGCTAAGGTGGATAGTTCTTTGCTCTTGAGCAGCACTAAAAGCCCTGGAGCGAATACAGTGTTGATTCTCCTAAGCGCTGAGCCGACCTCAGACTTGTTGTTTGATGCTATCACGAGCTCTTTAGAGTAGCCTAACAATGATCCGATATTGCTTAATAGATATATGTGCGCAAGAGGATTTTCAACTATGGATCCCGACAAGAACTCAACAGCCTTGCTCGCTCTTTCTCTGAATTCTTCCCTTCCGGTTATCTGATACAATTTAAGAAGAGAGGATATTGCTGCGGAATTTCCAGAGGGAAGAACACTATCTATTATATCTTTCTCACGTATGACGCCATCATTCTTTTCTCTGGAGAAATAAAACGCGCCGGCATTATTGTCCCAAAAGAATTCTAGCATTCTTTCAGCAAGGGTTATCGCCCATTCGAGGTACTTTTCATCGAATCCGCCTTGGTAAAGCTCTATGAGACCCTCTATCATGAATGCATAGTCATCCAGAAAGCCTTCGATCTTCGTCTCTCCATGCTCAAACGCATGGAAGAGTTCGTTATCCTTCACCATCATCTTTAGTACAAAATCAGCTGCCTTCATTCCTTTCTCGAGATATGTCTCTGACCCAAAAATTCTTCCAGCTCTTGCCAAGGAAGATATTACAAGGCCATTGCCATCAGCAAGTATCTTGTCATCAACCATTGGGTGGATTCTTCTTTCGCGTGCTTCATAAAGCTTTCTTCTGGCATTATCTATCTTCATCTCAATCTCACCTGCAGGCTTTCCAAGTTTCTTTACTGCGTAGTCAATATTATATCTCTTATAAAGTATATTCAATTCGTTTCCAAAATTTCCTTCATCCTCTATGCCAAATACCGTGGAGAATATTTTCATCTCTTCTGTATCAAGAACTTTCTTTATCTGGTTAATCTTCCATAGATAAAATAGGCCTTCGCTTCCTTCGCTATCTGCATCTATAGAAGTATAAAATGCTCCGCCTTCATCGCACATATCTCGTATCATGAACTCAAGTATCTCCTTTGCGGTTTTGGCGTATTCCTCCTTGTTTGATAATAAATATGCATCAAAGTAAGCCTGCGATACGAGCGCCTGATCGTATAACATTTTCTCAAAGTGGGGCATAAACCACATCCTATCTGTAGAATATCTATGTATGCCATACCCAATATGATCATAGATTCCCCCATCACGCATGTAATAAAGTGTTTTTTCGACCATCCCCTCTGCTTCTTTCTCATTTTTAAAGCGCGCATAATATGAAAGGAACCTGAGATAAAGAGGCATTGGGAATTTCGGCGAGATCCCAAACCCACCATTCGTGTTATCGTATACTTTGAATAACCTTTTGTAAGAGTCATCCAGAATGTGCTCGTCGATTTTTTTCGTTTCTGTCTTAATGTGCTCTTCTTTAATATGACTCATTATCTCGCTACCCATACGCTCTACTCTGTCATGGTCATTTTTCCATATCTCATTAACCTTCAGTATGAGGTCGCGCATTCCCAAAACGCCGTTGGTACTCTCCTTAGGTATATATGTAGAGGCAAAGAATGGCTTTTTATCTGGTGTCATTATTATATTCAGTGGCCATCCGCTAATGCCCGTCATCGACTGGCTAATTTTTAAGTACATCATGTCTATGTCAGGTCTCTCTTCCCTATCAACCTTAATACTGACGAAAGCATTATTCATCATCGTTGATATCTCATCATCCTTAAACGACTCTTCATGCATTACATGGCACCAGTGACAGGCAGAATAACCTATAGATAAAAATATCAATTTATTCTCTTTTTCTGCTTTGGAGAATGCTTCATTAGACCAGGAATACCATTCAACAGGATCCATCGAATGCTCTTTCAGATATGAGCTCTTTTCAGAGAGAAGAAAATTTGGCATAATATATCACTTATTAACGTATGGGACCTTCCCGCAACGTGTCATCTTGGAGTAATACTCAAACATGTGCACATTGTCCTTTGTCTGCGGGAAATTCTTTCTTATTCTAGACAGCATTTCATCCTTTTCCATACATTTTGAATTTAATAAGATTATATTCCCTGGCGTGGAGGATGTGTCAACTCTGTATACCTTGAAGAGCTTTGATAATTTACGTATATAATTGTTCAGATTTTCCATTCCGTTGAAGTTCAGTGCATAATTGACAGTCAATATACCATTCTTTGACAGCTTCTGGAAAGCATCCCTTACGAAGTCTTCTTCGAGAAATTGCTGCGGGATCCGCATTGAATCGTACGCATCTAGCAAGATAATGTCGTACCTTCTTGTAGTTCTTGCCACAAAAGACGCCCCATCATCTATGAAAAGGTTTGATCTTATTCGCTTAGGTAATACCTTTTCTGCAATAGAGACCATTTTCTCATTAATCTCAACTATATCCATCCTTATTTTATCCCCGAAGATCTCATCCATCTGGTAGGCTATTGTACCACCACCAAGACCTATCATAAGGACGCGGGGTTTACCATAAAGGGATGCGAGTGGGAGAAAATAATCCCAATACTGCCCTGTATAAACGGATCTCTTTTTAATTCGAGAATACACTATATCATTAAAAAGGAATACTTTCTCCGTCTCATTCTCACTAATTGTAAGAAGATCATTTCCATCTTCCACGATTGCTGTCTCTTTATCAAGATTGAGCAATTTATTTAGTATATCTACCATAGAATGCATCACTACCCTCTGTTCTTCCACTTGTTATTTAAAAATATAATAGTATCCCGCCGAAAACCTTTAAATATGATTCCGATTTCAATTTATAACCAGAATGGTTCTTATGGGAAAAGTAGTTGAGCGATCTAAGCCTAGAAATGGAAAGGAAAAGGTTAAGGGAAGTGGGCTTGCTGATCTAAGAAGAATAGAGACTATAAAGTTCCCTACGATGCGACTAACGAATCCTTTGAATGAGAATGAAGATCAGGATGCGGATTATCAGAGAGAATATCAAGCGCAAAGAATGCTCAGAATAGCAATCAGATGCTTGGAATTGTGGAACATCCCAAAATCTGCATGGAAGAAAGAAAATCAATCATTCTTATCTGGATTGACTGCTGTTTGGGGAGAGAAAGTCGGAGTTTATAATAAGCTTACTGAGTCTGAGGTTCTAGAAGCCCTAGAATACATCCACATTAATGGCATACTGGACTGGTTTGCCTGCAGGCCGACTTCGGTAGAGATAGGTGAAGTTGCAATCCCAGCGTCAGATCTTGACATTAAAACTCAGGAATTGAAGCTAATGCTAAATCCGCACTTATTAAGAACATCATCTGGGGAAAAACAAGTAGCGTAATAAGTTTTTTACGCTGAGAAACTTACTTCCAGAGTCTTTTTTTATACTTTTCTTCATTATTTATATTGGTGGTAATGATGGGGAAAAAGGAAAAGAAAGGAGGTGGGTGGATTCTTCCAAGGCTATTCTTTGATGATGATCTCAATCGTAACATGAGAGATATCTGGGAGTTTCCAAGGCTGAGCAGAGAGCTAATATCAAGCCCTCGTGTAGATATAATAGATGAGGGAGACTCGTTGAGAGTCAAGGCAGATCTTCCTGGGGTCGATAAGGACAAAATCAAATTGAATGTCACACATAATTCAGTATCGATAAGCGTTACTACAGATAAAGAAAAGGAAGAAAAAGGCAAGAATTATTATTATAGGGAAAGATCTGCTTCAGGCTATTACAGAAACCTTCAATTGCCTAGTTCAGTGGATCCAAAAACCTCAAAAGCCAGATACCAGAACGGCACACTGGAGATCAGCATCAAAAAATCAGAGCACGGATCAGAGATAACGATTGATTGAATCTTAAGTTAACTTTAGCATTATTTACAGATTTATTTAAAAAGATATTTGTCATTTGTAGCTAATCTTTAAATATGAGCTTAATGTTTTTTAATTAACATATAAGGTAGAGTCCATGGTAGCTGCACCAGCAATAACTGTCGCGAATCCAAATTCACAGGCAAAAGTAAGAGAAACACTAGTTGCAAAGCTTAACGCATCCTTTGATTCATATGAGCGTTCGCTTAAGAGCTTGAGTATGAGTGGGAAGGAGCTTGTTGATAGCGGAGAGAATTGGAAGGCGCTTGTTCTCAATGCTAATATACTTGGGGATAACGCATTGCTACAAAGGGTTGACTCTATTAATGAAAAAGTAGTCAGCGAAGCTTTTAGGCTTGGTTATACTACACAGAAGATTGATGTGTTATCTAAGGAAGTTGTGAATGATCTTAATATTGCAAGAGACCAATATCAAAACGGAGACTTGTCAGACAATAGGGGGAAAGTAGGGAATATGATCTCAAAAATATGTGTAAACCATGGTCTCTCATTCTCAAATATTGCAGACAGCATGGAAGAGTATATCACGAGCAAGAAGATTACTGCTTTACTTAATGTCGCAAACTCAAGCTCAGGAAATGGTTCTTCTGTGGCCGTTGCAACTCCTCTTCCAAACGCAAGGTCTGCAGCAACAGTGCCTGCACAAACTCAGCAACAACCACAAGCTCAACAACAATCAGGGCAGACTCCACCTCAACAGACTCAAAGAGTTGTGCATCATCATAATTGGAATCCTCTTTCCGCGATAGCTGGAGCAGTACTTGGCATAGGAATACTTTTAGGAGGAGCTTATGGTGGTTCCAGAGTGCAGAAGACTTACGATCAAAAGGCAGAGCAGGTTATAGTACAGCAGATCCAGCGTAAGGATGCAGGTGTAGTTGGGAAGAATCTCGCACAGATCGAAGGGAGTGAGACCAGAACCAACCTTGTACAGGAAATGCAAGAGGCTAGTCAATATGCTTCTGCTGCATCAGCAGCAAAGGCTGCAGGAAATATGCCACTTTACAATGTTTATAACTCGATTGCAGCACAGGAGCTAGCAGATGTTGCAAGTTCGCCAAATGTTACTTCTGCCACAGCAACAACTCCAGCTACAACTAGCGTTACACAAAGAACTGCAAACACACAGACCAATGTAGCTCAAACTACAGGAGCAGTAACAACTGCACAATCTCCTTCAAATACAACATCATCTCCAGCTACAACACCCACAAACCAATACCAGAGCAAGACAATGATAGTCACTCCAGGAGGTACAATATTCTCATATGCTGGCCAGAATGGTGTAGTAAACAATGTCGTTTTTCGTGGTACACAAGAAATTAATGGAAAACCCCAAGCTGGATTTGAATGGACGCAGACAGAGAATGGAAATCTAATCGCAGCCGGAAACGTCATAAATGTTGCTCAAGGAAACTCAAACAGCGCAGTGATATCACTTCCTGATGGAATAAAGGTGCAGGTAACAGTCATAACACTTAATACCAACAACGGAGCAACATCCGTAATTGTAACCTCTTTCCCACCATCCAATTTACAGTAACTTAGATAAAATAATCATTATGTGTGGCAAATATGCCAGTTCTCAGATCAATCTCGCTTAGAGATTCAAATGCATCAACCATTTGCATTGGAAAGCTTATCCCGGAGCTAAAATCAGCAGTAGATAATGCAGTATATAGGTATAATTCCAACGCTACCAACCCTAATCCTGGTTCGTTAAATGATCTACTCCTGCTTTCACGGGATATCAGACTTACTTGGATACTTCTTTCTAATCCACATTTTAGTAGGAGAGATAGAGAAGGTAAAGGCTTGCAGA
>CAYWXC010000020.1:0-8623 GCA_964462345.1 Microcaldota archaeon
GATATCTTTACTTCATAGACAAAAATGGCTATGTTGCCAGATCTAAGATGAATAGAAGAGGCAGAGTTTCAAGACCTTCTGCAAAGAGGAAAGCATCTTCTTCAAGAGCAAGGCCAAAGGCAAAGGCTTCAAAGGCCAAAAAGAGAAGAAGATAATCACTGTTTTTTGTTTTTTTCTTAGTATTTGAATTTTTTGTATTTCTTATTCTTTTACATTTTATATTATACCATGCGATTATATTTTTGCAATTATTGAGTAAACTACCAACGACTAAATTCGTGGGATTTCCATCAGTTGATTAGCATGTTGCACAGCAACGTTGGGCAAACCAACTTCATAGGACAAAACGAGACCGTTTACAAGGCCTCTCCATTTGGAAATCTGGGGGATTATATGGTTAGTATGGATTCCCCGCTCCAAGAGGCGTTTCAATGCGACATTCTTGCTCGCATTCCTATCAGAGTTGATAACAACTCCGCATTCCTTGCACCTGAACAAGGCATAATTTCCACTATTGTGTCCGTTTCTCGCAACAGCACCGCAGTGCGAGCAGAACTTGGACGTATGCCATGGATCAACCGCATTCAGCATAATACCTTTATCAAAGCAACGGGAGGTAAGAATTTCTCTAAACTTCCTAAAAGGCATTCTCATAACTTGTTTGTTGAATTTCCTGCCTTTAGGTTTGAACCTCTTAAGGTTCTCAATAGCAATGTCGGCATTGTATTTAACTGCAAGGTTAATTATCTCATGAACCATCTGACCAATGTTAGTATCAACGAAATTCCTTTCCCGAACTTTCAGCCTGCGCAAAGCAGAAAGGTTGTTGGCGCTCTGCATTGCAGAACGCCTATTCATAATCTTCTTTCGTTTAAGCCAGATATGTTCGCCGAAATAAGTATGGTAGAGAACTTTGCCCTTATCCGAAAGGATAGAAACAGCGATGCGTTTTGTATTGAAATCAATCCCAAGAACGTTCTTTCTTTGGGGCAATTCAACCTCGTCTTTAGAGAGATATGCAACAATCTGCAAATTGGGAACAAGCCCATAGGTTTTGCAAGTCCAACCATTCCTGAGAAGGTCAGAATACCTCTGGAAGTTGTGGTTCTTGGAGATAGGAACAGCCGTTCTGTTTCTTGGGTAAATCCCAAGTTCAACGAAGAACATGCTTTTGGTTTCAAAGGTTTTGCAGTTTCTTGGAACGTTAAACTTAACAGTTATTGCCTTGGCTTTTCCTTTACTTCTCCAAACTGCACGTTCCATGGAGGCATAAACTTAGACGTTGAACCCTGTTCTCGCTTTGGATTTGGCAAAGGTCTTTCTATGGAAATCCATAAACCTATTGCAGAAGTTCCTTTCATCATAGAGCCTGTTAAATTCAGCAGTTGCATCGCCTACAAACTTCTGGAGGATGTTCTCCTTTGCTTTAGTCACATCTGCAATCTGCAAGAGAATAGCACGTTCCATACTAACCAATTTATATTAGAATCGCAAAATATAATAGTTATGCTCGACAATTCCTCCCACCTCTAAAGAGTGTGGGCTTCCTTGTCGAGATTAGGTGAGTTAATGTCGACAATATCCATCAAGGATGGGCTTCTTGTAACTCAGGATTCTTCGAGAAGAGTCTTTAGAGGAAACCTTGTTATTGAAGGGGGTTTGATAAAAAGCGTTGGTGAAGAGCTCGACAAGTCAGATGTCGTGATTGACGCTTCTGGAAGCCTCGTTATGCCTGGCTTGGCAAACATGCATACCCATCTAGGAATGAGCATGCTTAGAGGTCGACTCACGAGCGCAAATAACCTTGATAAATTTCTTAAGATAACATCCGAATTTGATAAGAAGAATGATAACGAGTCTGTGAAGAAGTCTGTGCTGCTTGGAATGGCCGAGATGATTAGCACAGGAACGACATCTTTTCTTGATCTTTATTATTCACAGGAGATAACAGCATATCTTGCAGAAAAGATAGGAATCAGGGGATTCCTGTCATGGGCAATTCTTGATAAGGAGTACACAACACAGGAAGGAGTACCGATAGAGAATGCGGAAAGATTCGTTGAAAAGTATAGTGATATGAAGATGGTGAAGCCTTCTTTTGGAATTCAGGGAGTCTACGTCTGCTCGGAAGAAACGATTAAGAAAGTGAGTGAACTTGCTGAGAAGTATAATACAATAATACATCTGCATCTGGCTGAGACTGAAGACGAAGTCAAAGGCCACATCGATAAATTTGGAGAGAGGCCGGTAGAATTCCTAAGTAAAAGAAAGATTTTATCGAAAAGAGTGGGAGCTGCGCATTGCGTCTGGCTTGATGATGAAGAGATAAAAAGTTTTTCCTCTGCTGGAGCTACGATGATCTACAATCCGATAAGCAACGCAAAGCTAAGGAGTGGAAGAGCCAAGGCAAAGGAGATACTACAAGGAGGAGTTAACGTAGCTATCGGAACAGATAGCACCGGGTCCAATGATAATCTCGATATGTTCCAGACTATGAAGTTTGGCGCATTGATTTCTGGTATCTCACCACAAGACATTCTTGACATGGCAACAGTTAACGCTGCAAAGTTCCTCAGTGAGCCTATTGGAAGCCTTGAGAAGGGAAAGTCTGCAGACGTAATTATTCTAGATCTAAAAAAGCCGTTGGGCTTCCCTACGGATGAGAAGAACGCAGTCAGCAATATTGTTTACTCGCTTGAGGGATTCTCAGTAAATACAAGCATAATAAATGGGAAGATAGTTATGCAGGACAGAAAGTTCATAAGCCCTGAATTTGAGGAACTTGGATTTAATTGAGGTTTAAGGAGGAACTAGCCCAATTGCCTGCCACTCATTGGCTATCGAAGAAGGCCAAGACATCCCTGTTCCAGTATACTCGCCATTCATATATGGATATGTCACATTGAAGTTTGATTCCGCATTATTATTGTTGCCCGAGTAATCGTTTGCGTTGCCGTCGAGAGGATACCATGCAGATACTCTGGCCTGAAGCAATGGCATTCCAGTTATGCCTTCGGAGTATAGCTCTGATATTCCTGCTGGGCTTAGTGAGGCATTGTAAAGCTGAACGTTAGATATCATGCCATTGAATTGGAAGTAGGATGGAGCGGAGTAAGCCATTACCCCTATGGTGAGTGGAGTATTATAAATATAATAAATAGGATACATGTGTCTCTTGGTGTACGAAGCGACCTGCTCCCCATTAATATAAAGGTTCCATGATGATCCACTGACGTTGTAGGTTCCTGCAACAAAGCTCCATTTATCAAGGGGAATTGTACCGCCAGAGAGAGTAAGCCCGGTTCCTGGCTTTCCCTTCTGGTTTGAATCATTTATCAGCATCTCAAGCTCCCCGTTTGAGAGTATCCAAAGGTTATATCCACTTGCATAATAATCTCTTCCCTTGCTTACAACTGTTGCATATGCAGCTGGGTATGATGTCGGATATATCCATGCAGCTATAGTAGTATTGTATGTGAAGTTAAGGGAGTTAGAATTGGGTATGTATGCGTAGCTGTTTATTCCGTTGAATTTTCCAACTTGCATTGATGCCTGGCTGATCGAGAGCGGAAGAAGACCAAGAGTAAGCTTAGGCTTTGTTCCATTCATGCAAGACTGCATATCCGTACACCCAAGTATTCCTGGAATAGGGAATACTGGAGAGGATTCACCAGATGTCAATACGCTATCCTGCGCTGATCCGGAATATAAAGAATAGTTTAGGTTGCTTCCATCAACTCCGCCATTCAAGTTTCCTGAGTAATCATTGGCGTTGCCATTGAGAGGCCACCATCCTACCAGACCAGAATTTCTTATTGGAGCGCCGTTGATGCCAGCGTTGAAGAGTGCAGATACGCTTGACTGAGACAGTGCTGATGAATATATCTGTACATTAGATTCCTGCATGTTTGAATAAGAGTTCTGTGAGAGCAGATAACCAAGTGAGAATCCTCCCCCGTATTGCTGCTGCGAAGTTCCTACAGGAACAGTCTTTCCACCCACAAGAATGCCGTTTACATATAAGGATACGACTCCGGTAGCATAATTATAAACTCCTGCGACAAAATACCATTGCCCAGTAGTTAGTGGATTTGTGCCGATTGCTTCCTCTTCTGTTCCCCCACCTGCTATTGCAAATGCGGGAACTCCAGATGTACCTGCCTGCAGGAAAAGAAGCGGGAAGGTGTTGGAATTTCCTGGTGCTATTATAGGCGTATTTACCAAGTTGTTGATATTATTCAACTTGATCCATGCGCTCTCTGTTATAGATCCTGTTATAGCATACTTTGGTATCTCTGGAATTAATATCTGTTGTGTCCCTGTGAAGTTCGCAACAAGTGTAGAGTACGGTCCTGAAGGCATGTTGATATATGCAAGATTAAATGATGTGCCGTTATTCCCTTGGCCCGAGTAATCATTGGCGTTGCCATTGAGCGACCACCATCCTACCAGACCAGCATTGCTGACTGGAATACCTGCACTACCTCTTGAGTAAATATCATAAAGTTCGTTCTTGTTAAGGGAAGAGTTGTATATCTGCACATTTATTATTGAGCCGTAGAATAATGATGTGGCAGAGCCTGGAGAGCCCCTCGCACCTATCCTAAGCGCATTTTGATAATTGGTATTGTCAACGCTGCCACTCGCACCTTTGTACACATTGATAAGTGAGCCGTCTTCGTATGCAGCTACAGCAGTGCCATTGTAAGTAAGCTCAATGTTTGTCCATTTGTTGAGAGGAATTACTGCATTAGTGCATTCCCAGTTCCACCCAGGATTCAGATTATTTATTGCCCAGCAGAGATTCCCGTTCTGATTGAGCGCCCATTCGTAGGAATTCTCCTTATTAAATATTATGCAGTTTGGGCCTCCGCATTGGCTCTCGCTTGTAGGATATATCCATGCTGAGAAGGTGAAGTAAGGATCTCCGACTCTGAGGCTTGGAGAGTCCTTGACCTGTATATAACTGATTCCATTGAATGATGGGCTCTGTGCATCAGATCCTGAGAAAGTGAATATTCCTCCCTGAGGAGATGACGAAGCAAGAAGATCCTCTGCTCTCTGTAAGTAAGATGGTGCAAATGGCGATGTATAGAAGTAATTGTTTGAGATATCGTGCTTTAGATTAGATATGTCAAGCAGGGCTAGCTGCTTTCCGTTCAGAAGCACTTCTCTCCCGGTTGTAAGAGAGTTCAATATGCCTGAAGAAGAGGGATAGACAAGGTATGGAATATTTATGGTCGTGCTGCTAAGGCTATATGTAACCAACCCACCGAAATTATCCACGCAGCTAGACACTGTGCTTGCGCTGGGTGTTGCCAATATTATTGAATAGCTCTCTGGAACATTGATCGATGGACAGCTTCCGCCAGTAGGTACGTAATAGATGGTGCCATAAGCAAAGGTATCGCTTCCTGAAGATGCATACGAATTCCCAATGATGCTGGTAAGGCTGCCAGGATCTGCAAGAACAATGCTTCTCTGTATTCCTTTCTCAGCTGCAAGCAGGTCAGGACTGCCATTCAGAGCTATTGATACATTTACTGGAAGCGCAAATGTATAAACACTTCCACTGGTGTTCATCTTTACATTCTCTGTGTAACTTAATGATATTGAGTAGGAGTTGTGCTCTAGAACCTGGGGCTTCGTCTCCCATATACTTATTATGGTTCCAGAGATTCCTGATGGGCTGGCAAGGCTTTTGTTGTATGAAGTAAGAGTCATTGACCCCATCTCACCAGCTATTGCGTTTGCTTCAGGAGAGCCTTGCTGAACATCAGGGATGGTTCCATTTACTATCAAATCAGTTATGTACGAAGAGTTTGTTATGAAATTGTCCTTCCTTATGCTTGGATTTGATTCGTACCATACAAGAGTATGTAATGCTTGGGCAAAGCTTGCCTTTGCAAAGTTCTGTGCGCTGATTGCTAAGATTTGATTATAATCTAATGATGCAGATGAAACTAGAGAGGTTTGTGAAATATCATTATAGTTTATATTTAATATTATCATATAGGAAAGCTCAGATACCATAAGTATGAATAAAAGAAGCATGACTAGTGTCATGAGCTGCGCCTTCTTTGCTGGCTTAGTGGCCTTTACAGACTTGCTAGGCTTACTCATCCCCATGTATAAACACCTACATCATATAAGCCATGGTAGGGCTTGTAATCCACATTATACTGCACGCCATTATTCCAATTCGAGCTATAATCATTTGCGTTGCCGTCGAGAGGATACCACGCAGAGAGTCCGACAGTGCTTACCGGTGGGCTTGTTATTCCTTCTGCAAATAAATCAGATATTTGAGTATTGGTAAGAGGATATCTGTAGATCTGTACATTCGATACAGAGCCATTAAGGAAATAGGTGGCTGCTGTCTCACTGTTCCCCCCATATGCGCCTATAAATGTCCATCCTGTGGTAACTATGCTTGATGATGCTGGGATTGAGTTGTTTTCATTTCCATCTATGTATAAAGTCAGGGTTGCTCCATTATAAACCCCAAATACCTGATACCACTTATTATAGGATAAGGATCCTGTAGATACCACCTCAGCTGCACCGTGATCTACTCCAAAATGTACTTTGTTGCTTGAATCTATCCAAAGATAGAAACCACCGCCTGTCGGCTCGTTTGATATTATCTCATTGATGTTTCCATTGTTCTTAACGATCTTTACCCACGCACCGATGGTTATTATATTACCAGTGAATGATAAAGAAGCCGATGAAGGTATCACTATCGAAGAACTTACCCCCGAAAATCCTGCAACTTCTGTAGTTAAGGGCAGTATTAGTGAGCTTTTGCTGATCTCAGATGCCTGAAGCATTCCGCTTGGTGTATAATTTGAATACCCATAGCCAACATTTGAAGGATAACCAACATTTCCATTTCCACTATAATCATTTGCATTTCCTGCAAGAGGATACCATGCAGATAAAAGCATGTTGGAAATTGGGGCTCCTTCTATCCCTCGCAGAAATATATCTTCTGCTTGCGTTGAGTTTAATGCAGTTCGATATATCTGGACATTGGCTATAGACCCATTGAAGGAGTTGTCTCCAGAGCCTATGTAAAGTGGATATGTGTTGAATCCGGGAGGGGGGAGAGCTCCATAACTTCTCTGGAATTCTAACCCGTTGAGGTACATCGCGCCATTGACATACCATATAGGAGTAAGATTATCATTGGCCCCGAGATTTACTGAAAGTATCACGTTTATCCATTCTGACGAAGGCAGAGGTGGCGAACTTATCCCATCATGAGTTGCTCCCTGATAATCCACATATTTGAATACTAAGGGTTGGCCGTTTGTGCTTCCGGCAGAACACCCAGCAGTCTGTGAATATATCAGCATTCCAGCGCTTCCAGGTTTTCCCAAAACCGTTCCACAGTTTGGAGCATATGCGTTTTTGTTTATCCAGAAGGATATTGTGAATTCATGGAATAAGTCAAGTGAGGATGAATTAGGAACTTCTATACTGCTATCAATACCATTGAACTTGGCTAGGTCAAGCCCTGGAGCAAATGTCCCATTCACATATAAAGAATAATTTGAAGTGCGCCTGATTGAGTTGATTAGGGAGTCTGCGCAGCTTCCCTCATTGTTTAAGTACATTGTAGCTATTGAGGAAAGTAAAGACATACTTGGATCCGCTGAGCATGTTCCTAAGGCAACAATTGTATTCCCTTCAGGCAAAAAGAGATGTCCATATGCCAAACTCGGAGAGCCTATGTTGCCATATATAGAATTCATAGTCCATACGATATTTCCATTGCTTAGATTTTGGGCAATGATATAGTTTGACCATATCGAATAAACTAGGTTATCTGAAGAAGATATTAATGGGAAATAATAGCTGCCGCTTGTGGATGGCTGTGTAATCCCTAAAGGCATGGATTTATCCCATACCTCTTGCCCTTGCGGATTCAGTGCAAGCATTGAATTTGTAGTCTGATACATAAAGAGATTCTTGCTTGCTGCTACGCCTATTATAGGCTCTGATGTAGATAAGGATGTGAAGAGCTGGACTCCACCAACATTGATAATATTTGCAGACTCGCCATTGGCAAATATTATTGAGGAGTTTACTGCGCTGGGGGGTGTGCTTGTAACTGAGGGTATCGTCCATAATGTGTATGCACTATTTCCATAAGGTTTAACCAGCATTAAACTATCTGTAGATGTCGCAACTAAGACTCCATTCTGTACGCTCAGGAGTCCTGCACCCATAGGTTCAGTACCTAATGAATATTGCCATGCCAAGGTACCATTGTTGGGGTAGAATCCGAGAAGATTGTCAGAGCTTGTTGCAAAGACTATCTCTCCATTGTTTATTATTTTAATTGAAGCGGAAGAACCATAAGCAGTTATTGGAGTAGACCATAGTACATTACCATTCTCTGCATTAATAGCAATGAGGCTTGTCGCGTTTGTTACGTATAGCTTCCCATCATATAGAATTGGAGTTCCGGGCCCATTTAATATGCTTTTAGACCAGGCCTCAGAACCATATGATGCATTTATTGCATATATTGTAGAGCCTGCGATAAAGTATACCTTACCATAATCTTCAAATCCGGCAGTTGTTACTGCAGAATTGGCTGTGAAGATGTAAG
>CAYWXC010000021.1:0-8578 GCA_964462345.1 Microcaldota archaeon
GGTTCAAATCCCGACTGGCGCATCCTTATAATGAATTAAAGAAGCTACTGTACTCTGTTAAGTAATATCCTGCAAGAGCTGTGTCTGGCGCAAAACCAAGAACACTTACAACTTTTGATATGTTCTTTTCTTCAAGCATTTTACCCATAGCGACAATAAATGCCATTGTTGGGATATATATCTGTCCGACGTTCAAGAAGGATAAATTAGAGAATTTTTCTAATATTGCTGGTATTTTCTTTGCTCCTAAAACATCCAAAACAGCGTCTACGCTTGTTCTAAATTCGCCTTCTTGTATATCTCCTAATTTAATCAGCTTCCCGGAAAGTGCAAGAAAACCAAACGCAGCCAAGTAAGGTATCACATCTTCTATTTTTTCTGTGCTGTCTTCTGTATTGATTGCATCAAAGCTCCTATCAAAATCATTTGAAGAGAGCAAGGCTATCATTGAGGACGAGACAAAGATCATCTTCTCAAGGGGACCAGCATTGTAATCAAGCTTTTCCGGGACTTTCTTATATCGCTCTAAAGAGTCCGCAATTAAGCTATCGTTAGCAACTATGCCAACTGCTTTAAGGAGTTCTCTCACTGCATCTATGGTGATATCTTTTCTCAAAAAGGCAAGCAAATAAACAGAGGAAGCGCAGGCGAAGATTCCATCAGGAAATTGCTCTGATAATATCCTGTCAACAACCTTGCCTCCAAGCTGGATCTCCTCCATTTCTAATATTTTCTTTATATTCTCTTTTGTGATAGGCTCTGTTATGAGTGAGAGGAAAGCAAGGGCAAAAACACCGGCCCGTATCTCTTCTTTGGACACACCGGCACCACCTAACGTTTCAGCCATCTTGTTGCAATTATCTAATAAGAGCCTCGAAGCGAGTGCCTCTACATTCATAAGGGCTGTTTTGGCATCTCTCTTAATATTTTCTGATTGGTCCATTGTTGGACTATTGCTCAAAAAGCTTTATAATCCTATCATGCCTACTTTATAATACTAATTATCGGGGTTCATCAAATGGCAAAAGAAAAGAGCATAAAAGAGATCGAAGACCTTCCAGGAATAGGCCCTACAACTGCCGAAAAACTAAAAGAAAATGGATATGATTCTGTTGAAAAGATTGCAACAGCATCCCCTCACGATTTATCCGAGCTCGTGGGGCTAAGTGTTGATAATGCAAAGAAAGCCGTAGAGGCTGCCCGCCAAGCAACAACTCTTGAATATAGCACAGGTTCTGATTTATATAATAAAAGGAAAGCGCTGGGGCGCATATCTACAAACGCTAAGACTTTAGATGAACTTCTTGGTGGAGGTCTTGAAACAAACGCCATAACTGAGGCATATGGAAAATTTGCTTCAGGCAAGACTCAATTGTCTTTTCAGCTCTCTGTGAACGCGCAACTTCCTTTAGATAAAGGCGGGTTGGGCGGCGCTGTCTTATTTATAGATACTGAAGGAACATTTCGTCCTGAACGAATCGAAGCGATAGCCAAAGCAAAAGAACTAGATCCTGAACAGACCCTAAACAATATCAAAGTTGTCCGGGCTTCAACAACCGAGCAGCAGGTATTGTCAATAGAGCGCGCAGATAAGCTCGTAAGGGATGAAAATATAAAATTAATAGTTGTCGACTCAATGATGGCCCTTTTCAGATCTGAATTTATAGGGAGAGGTGCTCTTGGAGAAAGACAACAAAAGCTCAATTCCCACATCCACAAGCTCCAATCCCTTGCAGATACTTATAATCTTGCAGTATATGTGACAAACCAGGTGATGGATAATCCTGCAATTCTTTTCGGAGATCCCACAACACCTGTTGGTGGAAACATAATGGCTCATGCTGCGACAACGCGTCTGTACATGCGAAAATCAAAAGAGGAAAAGAGGATAATACGTCTTGTAGACTCTCCAAATATGCCTGAAGGAGAAGCGGTCATAAAAATAACTGCTACTGGGGTAAAGGATTAATTAGGTATATTATGCTTTTTCTGATCGGAATAGGATTAGATACTGGAGATATCTCCTCCAAGAGTCTCGAAACCATAAAATCCCTAAATAACATTTACATAGAGCAATACACAACCCAAATAAGCGATGAATATCTCAATTACTTAAAGAAAGAATCTGGCAAAGACTTGGCAGAACTCGCGAGAAGCGATCTCGAGGAAGATATCAACGATACGCTGAAAAAAGCAAAGAATTCGGACATCGCAATCCTTTTTCCTGGCGACCCTCTTATCGCAACAACACATAAGATTCTTTTTGGTGCTGCCATAGCGCAGGGCATATCTGTAAAGGTATTTCATGCACCATCTATCCTCACCGCAGCAATTGGGGAAAGCATGCTTAATGCGTATCGTTTTGGTCCAATAACAACAGTGCCATTATGGACAGAAAAATACCAGCCAACATCTTTCTTGGATGTGATCATCGAGAATAAACGCAATGGCCAACACTCTCTCGTCCTTCTTGACATAGATCCCAAAACACAGATGACAATAAGCGTTCAAAAGGCCATATCTATCATCGAGAGAGCGGCGGAAGAAAAGAAGATACGCTTTGGAAACGAAGGAAAAATAATCGCACTCATAAACCTCGGTCGCGAGGCACAAAAAATACTTTATCTTACGCTTGGAGATCTTAAGGCAAAGAATATCACTGAAGGCATAGCTGCTCTAATTTTTGTGGGAAAGCTGAGTTTTGATGAGGAAGATGCACTGAAAATCTTCATTTAGTATCAACACTCCAGTACCTCAGAGTGTATATCAGCGCCGCGGATCCGAAGATCTCTACAAACCAAACGCTCACTATCCTAAAGAATATGGTTATTGTTAGCGCAAGCGCAATGGTTATCTTGTCTGGGAAAAACAGAACAAGATACCCTGTTATTGCCGCATCTGATACCCCTAAGGTGGCAGGAATCCCTGTTATCATGCCAAACAGCAATGCAGACGAATAAATGAAGACTATTGTTGGTAGGAACGTATAGCTTATTCCCACACCGAAGCTTAATATAACTAAATAAAAAGCTATGCAGTTCATCAGCATGGAAGGAACTGTGAATACCATAGAATAGACATACTCTCGCTTACCCAGCCTCTTATTGTTCTTGAAATAAAGCTCGCCTACCTCAAAGAAACTTCTCAATGCCCGTATATGGCCAAGCCTTTTTTTAATATAACTGAATGGTTTCTGGTTAAACAGGAAGAAAAATGGGACAAGCAGTAGAAGCGCTATAAAAACAGAAAAACCAACATATCTGTCCAAAAGAAATGCTGCACATATACTTATCGTAGCAAAACCCAGATAATCTGTAAAGATGTCTGCAACAACAGCAGGAAAAGTCGTAGCAAATTTCACCCCGGATATTTTGTTCAAGGTATAAGCAGCAATTGCTCTTCCCCATCTGCCAGGAGTTATGTCCATTGAATACATGGAAAGATAGACCAAAAAATTCTTTTTCCTATCTACATTTACCTTAAGTTTGTATATGTATTCCTCCCACTTCGGAAAACGCAGCAGATATCCGCAGAATAAGACAAAGATCGCAGATATGTAATAAACAGGATTTATCGATGCAACATCACTAACGAACTTGCCAAACCCTTCTTTAGATACGGCAACAACTGCCATCACAATAAAAACACAGAGGCTTGCAAACATAACAATAAATACAGCATGCCTGGCCCTATCGATCTTCTTTTTGTAATCCTTTTCCTTCTCTATGCTGCTTATGCTCTCAAGATCTGAAGCATCAGCTCTTTCATGTACAAACATAAAAGCCCAACTAATCTCTTTATACAACATATATTAACATTAACTCTTATAATACTACCAATTCCCTGATACATGAAGATTGTCAATAAAACCTAAAGAAGATCAATATGCTCTTGATAAAATTAGCTTCTAAGCAAAGAATACTTGTTGAAGATCAATCCACAAAAGATATCCTTAAAAAAGGGTTTTTTGGAAAGGAGTCACAGGGTGGTCTGGAGCTTAGTGTAGAAGAAGCTCTTTACTTGATAGATGTTAGAAATGCCACCTGCACAAAAGGCAAAAAAGAGGTCACATTCAATGATCTTGCGGAGAAGTCCTGGAAAAAAAGCAAATTCATAGCGAGATATTTTACCTACAAGGATTGGAGGGACAGAGGTCTTGTAATAAAGGAGATCTCTTTTAAATTCAAAGAACCCATGGGCACAACAAATAAAGAATATCCTTCTGGAAGATTAGACCTGCCCAAATATGATCTCACCGGCATATTCTTTAAGACGGATTTTATCTCAATAATTGACGATAAGGAGAAGGGAAAGGAGCTCTATGATTTGCTCTGGTTTGGACAATACGGGTCATACAAAGCATCCGACCGCGGACAGCTTAATAAGATGGATCTCTTTGAAACGCTCTTCCTTATAGAGAAAGGAATGCTTACTTTGACCAATATAACTAAGAAGGAGCTCCTTGCATATGTCCTTTCAAAGCGGAAAGATGTGCTAAGGCTCTTCGAGGTCTATAAAGACTGGAGAGAACGGGGATATGTAATAAAGACTGGTTTTAAATTCGGTACACATTTCAGGGTTTACTTTCCTGGAGCACGACCAATAAAGAATGATATCAACAACTGGATACATTCCAAGCACGTAATACATGTATTCCCTAAAGATTCCAGGCTCCTGATTTCGGAATGGGCCAGGGCAATCAGGGTTGCACACTCTGTAAGAAAGACATTCATCCTTGCAGTTCCAGGAAAGACAAAAGAGAAAAAAGCGCAATTGGACTATGTTTTATATCATCGGAAGGGTGGAGAAGCAGAAACGCCATTAACAACCTCACCAAAATACGCAATGCTTTCTTTGAGCGAGGACGAGTATATAGGCGGAAGCGAGTTCGCAGGCGCAATAACCGAGGCAAAGAAAAGAAAGATGGAACTCATACTTGCAATCGCTGATAGGGAAACATCTGTTACTTATTACAAAGTCCGGCAAATACGGCTCCCAAACAGTGATAACGATTACTATGAAATAGACTGGCTTCAGCCATAACTCCACTATTCACAAAAATATCAAAAAGCTTTAAATCTTAAGGTATATTTGATACTTAGGCGATCTTATGAAGCTATCTGAAATATATAGGATGGATATATACAGTGATTCAGGACAGTACCTTGGCGAGGTTCAGGATGTTATCGTGGATCTCGAGATGGGGGAAGTAAGCAGACTACTCATGGTTCCTTGGAAGAATGCAAAAAATGATGCAAGAGGAGCACTTAAACAAAACAGCATACTCTATAAAAATGTAAAGAATGTTGGTGATGTCGTTCTTGTATCCTCTCCAAACCCAATGCGTGGAGAATCAACAACAAACGAAGAAGTCAACGATCTTTCAAGATAAATCAATTTTTGATTTCTATTCCTTATTTTTTATTACTTTCGGTACACGTATTCCTCTCTGCTTTAGATAAGAACCTTTGTATGCGTTCTTTACTCTATTCAGTGTGGTTGCAAAAATCACATGCGCAAAACGCGTTCCAGGCCTTAGCAATATTGCATGTTCACTGCTGTTATAAACCTCTAAAGTTACCGTTCCAGCAAACCCTGCATCTATTATTGTCGGTGGCAAGATAAGTCCGTGTCTCGCCCAAGTGCTCCTTAGCTCAACAAAGCCCATGAGGTTGTCTGGCAATCCGACATACTCCAGCGTGGATGCAAGAACTTGGGTCTTAGCAGGTATTATCAGCTCCTTATCATTCTTTTCTATAATGTATGCTTTTTTGACGTGAGAAGCGTTAGCAGGATCTAAGACAAAGTCTTTATTTAATCGCGGATTATGTCTTGCTATCTCATTCGCCAGCCTTAGGTCAAGTCCATTTTCTCTTATGGTCTCCTTACTCATCGGCTCTATAACGAGCCTTTTGTGTTTTATATAACTCTCAAGATCAAAATCCGATAATATCATAGTAATCACTAAACTCTAGTTAAATGTATTTATATATTTTTGGGAATCAATGGTATCGTCCCTTGTAAGTGGTTTCATGTTTTTGGTTCTTGAAGGAATAGATGGCTCTGGAAAGACAACCCATGCAAGGATGCTGTATGAATATTTTAAGGGCAAAGGCAAAAAATGTGTTTTAACTGACGAACCAACTTCTGGAACAATCGGCATTATCATAAAGGGATTTCTTAGGCAAAAGTCTGGAATAAGCCCAACATCCCTCCAACTCCTTTTCGCTTCAGATAGGGCAGAACACGTGGAGAAGTTCATCGTTCCGGAGCTTAAATCTGGAACCAACATCATAATGGATAGGTATGTCGCATCTACTGTCGCATACGGCGCGGCGTCTGGCCTTGATAAAGACTGGCTTATAAGCATAAACAGCAAGTTCAGGATGCCGGACATGACTTTACTTCTAGACATAGATCCAAGGGTATCAATGAAACGAAAATTTCCAAATCAGGACGAGAGCGAGGTCGAGCTTTTCGAGAGCGTATCTCTCCTGGAAAAGGTGCGAAAAACATACCTCGAGCTTGCAAATAAATATGATAACTATTTTATAATTGATGCCTCAAAAAGCAAAGAGGCAGTTGAACAGGCTATTTTAAATAAGATTGAGAGCATAATATAAACAGGTTTCTTAGGTGCTCCCATCGTCCAGCCCGGCCAAGGACGCGGGGCTTTCAACCCTGAAACTCGGGTTCAAATCCCGATGGGAGCAAATAAATCTTTAAGCACGACATAAAAGAGGCATCTTGCACACATAGGGCCTAAAAGACCGAAATCAAAAAAGAAGACAAAGACCAGAGACGGTGCTGTATTTATGCAAAAACCGAAGAGCCCCAGAGAAGCGAAAAGGGACCGTTAGACAAAACAAACACTCTCAAGAGTGTTTTTAGGCGCGTGGAAGAATTTGCTTCGTCTGCAACAACACAACGCATCTATGCTATAAGCTCAGTCGCTGCTGCAGCTTGCTTTGTGACATCGGCAGTAGTGCTTAAAGAGCCTTGGCTTGTTGGTTTGTACGGGGCTTATTCTACTGGGACAGTATACTCAATGCAAACAATGCAAACTCTTGCGGCATACACTAAAGAAAGAAGAAAGCCAGCATCCGAAAGAAAGAATGTTGGTGATGGGATATCTGGATTAAGTCTAACGGTAGACCTTGGAGCAACCCTAGCCTTAGAATATTACGGGCTAGGCATTCATGCCTGGCCAATTGTGGTGGCACAAGGGCTATGTCTCTTCCAACTTGTACCTCTCAGTATACTGAAGGCTACAGAAACAATAAAGAAAAGAGACGAATTGCAAGCAGACCATACTATAAAATCTAACGAGCCCAAAAGCAAGCTCAATAAAATCGAGAAGTCACTATCACATCCTTTAATAATGTCTCTACCTGTTGACATCGGAGGCGGAGCAATAGCTGCATCTGCAATCTTCAAAGATCCTTCAATTGCGGGCTGGTTGGGAAGCGTCTGGAGCCTTCCATTCATATATTTACCACAACTTCTTACTACCACAGAACAGTATCTATCCGGCAAGACTGAGAAAATACGACAACTTTCTCTTGGCGCCCTTGCGCAAGACACTGCAGCTTTGGCTACGTGGGGAGTTTTCGGCGCAATGAAAGGATATACTCCCTATATTATTGGATATTCTTTTGCAGCACTTCTTTCCCTCCCACCTCTAACAATGGTGTTGGTAGAAGACATAAAGGCAATATCCTGGGATAAAAGAAGAGAGAGCGAACAGCAGAACCTTAACCAGAAAAATTAATATGTTAATGCGAGTAAGCTAAATGATGGGAACACTTCTCTCTAGTGTATTGGCTTACAAGCTATCTCCTGATTGGTGGAGTCTAGATTCTATTGAGCAGGAGAAGATCATACACGAGATAACCCATGTTCTTTCCTCTGTAAAAGAATCAGGAGCATTAAAATCCGAGTACTATAAATCCCTAAGGCCGGACTCTAGCATACTCTTGTGGCTTCTGGCAGAGCCTTCAGAGCTGCACACCTCTACACGTGCAAGGATTGAGAAGGCCTTTGGCAGACATGCAGATTTGAAACACGGGTTCTTTTCAACATATGAACACAAACAAATGAAAGACCCCAAGAACAAGCCATATTTCGTTGCATACCCGATAACGAAGAGCACGGAATGGTATCTTCTTGATGAGAAGACGCGCAAGGAGATACTGTCAGAACATATAGGCCGGGCTACCTCCGATCCAAATAACAACGGCATAAACTCATATACAACTTCTTCTTTTGGTATAGACGATAATGAATTTGTTGTAATCTATGAGCTGCCTTCTCTGCTTAGTTGGGTCTCTGTAACGCAGAATCTACGAAGCGCAAAGGCGAGAAAATGGATAATAAAAGAGAGCCCAATTCTTGTTGGGGAGAAGGGGGATTTGGGCAGTCTTACCTATTCTAATTCAGAGGTAAAAACATGATAAACGTGGGTATGTATTACAATGTTAAAGAAGGACACGATGAAGAGTTCGAGAAAATATTTTTGGGTGCAGCAGAGAAACTTAAAGAAGCAAGCGCAGGACTTCTCAATGCTAAATTATACAAA
>CAYWXC010000022.1:0-8491 GCA_964462345.1 Microcaldota archaeon
TATATTGCATGGCAATAGCGATAATCTTCGGTATCCTGGCAATGCTTTACAGTTACAAGCTGAAGGAGATGCTCTTTATCGGAAACGCATATATAGGCCTATCCATGGCCATACCCTTTATATTTGGAAACTATGTTGTTCGGACCTCAATCAGTGAGAGCATACTTCTAGTATCATTCATGATCTTCCTTAGCGGGCTCGCACGTGAGATACATGGTACAATAAGAGATTACCATGGAGATACAGAGGTGAGGAATGCGAGGACAATGCCAGCCGCGATAGGAAAAGAAAACTCAGCAATAGTGGCGATGATTCTTTATGTAATCGCGATAGGAATAAGCGTTTATCTTTTCCTTCTTGTTGTTCCTTTCAAGAACAACATTGCATATGCGATAATGGTTGGTTTGTCAGATATTCTTTTAGGATACATATCTATAGGGTATTTGATAAGAAAAGACAACGAATTTTATGAGAGAACTAGGAATTTGTCACTAGCAGCAATGGCGCTGGCCTTGCTATCATTCGTGATTGTTGCTCTCTAATTCTTTTTTTAGAATCGCAACTCTAGAAGCCATTTCTTCGTTGCTTATCCTCCTTGCGCGCTCAATCATGTCATAAAGCTTATTGTTATCATGCTGAAACTCATCGGTGCTTGTTCGTGGTATGATGTGCATATGTAAATGAGGCACGCTCATGCCAGAATATCTACCAACCTGTGCGGTAAGATTATAAGAATCCGATTCCTTTGCAAATACTCTTGAAAGTACCGGCTTTACTTTTTTTACTACATTGAACATGTCTATTATCTCATCATCAGTAAGCTGGACAGGATCGGTAACATGCCTTATCGGAATTATTAATGAGTGCCCTGGAAGAACTGGAGCTATATCGCACACGGCCATTGTATACTTTGTTTTGTAAAATACGCTCTCATTAACCTTCTCGCTGCAAAAGACGTCTTTTTTAGATTCATCCATGAGATCACTTTCTATGGAGCAGTATTACAAGAATCAGTATGAGTATTATTGCAAGAAGTATTGCTATAAAGAATACCATGATATATAATTGTGATATCTGTTTCTCTATTGTGATGAATTCTTCAGATGAGCTTATTGAGGATCCTGGGAGGAATGATGAAGAAAGCAGCTTATTTGCGTTGTTGAAACTGCTTGCAAGAACCGCAGATGAGTACGCTTCTGCAATATAAGCATCTTTCTGAGTTGCATCCGATGTCATATTGGCTTCCTGCAGATAAAAGAGAGCCTCATTTGCGAATTCTGAGGACCATATCCCAGAACTGATGTTTTTTATCTGGAGCAAGGTCGCATTGCGTAGGTAGCCTTCGGAGAGGTTTCCTTGACTTGTAAATGTGGCTTTCGCATACACTGCCGAATATATTGCAGCACCATATTCACCCTGAGCGTAATCTTGGAGTGCAGTTATGCCATACATACTTTGTGATAATTCAGAACTCGCCTTTATCTCCGAGACCAACTCAGTAGCATTCTTTATTATCGAATCAGAGTACGATACAGGTTCTCCGCTTATGTTAGAGGCTTCCCCATACATAATATTCGCAGCATTGCACCAGGCATTTGCTTCTGCCAGGGTGGAAAGTACACGCACAAGGTCATCGGTTGTCTGCGCAGACTTTATTACGTTTTCAGACTGGTTGATTGTGTAAAGGGCCCACGATTGCCTCAGTTCTCCTCCCAGAACGAATTCATAATTGCTTCCAGTCAATACTGGTGGAGTGAGAGATGAGCAATAGGAGTAAGTATGTGATGATATAGTGTATGATTTTGAAAGAGTTAGATTTGCAGAGTTAGAAAGAACAAATGCATCTATATACTCAAGGAATGATAGATCTGCTGCGGTGTATGAATATCCCTTTGAGCCTATCTCTTTATATTGATTTAGAAGGGAAAGCATGTCTGTTTTAACTGCAGAATAGTTTCCACTGATGTTATTTATCTCATTAGCAGTCATGTTGAACGTGAATGCAGTTAAATTTCTAAAACTTTCAGAATTACAGAGGCTGCACATCTTTTTTGCATCTGTCACATTTAGATTTGTGAAGGTGTTAAGGAAGTTGGAGACATTTAGACTTAAAGGTTTGTGAATGGAGGAACTATTCCCAAAAGCATACGGGATTGCATCCGTAACGTTTGATACTTCTATTACCTTGATCCCAAATGCCTGTTGCGAGATGTAATAAAGGAGATACTCAAAGGATCCCTCAGGAGCTGATGGTACTAAGACATACTTTAAATTGTCGGTTCTTGCAGCGCTTATCTTATCATAAACTCCACCTATCATCCCAACATCCCCATTTGGAAGTATCGTTCCAGTCAAGGTGAAGTTCTGGAGTAATTGCTTTTGATCAATAGCAGATATTGTCAATAAAGTCATAGCCAGTCCCGCGCTTGGACCAGATACATTTGTTGTGTTACCTATATAAAAATCAAAATTGTAGTCAGACTCAGTTATGCCTGTGTAATAAGAAGCGTATTGTACAGCATCCTGCGCTGATTGGATGGTGCTGCTTCCAACGGAATCCGGACCACCTACAGAGATAGTTCCATTACCCTGAGTGATATTCAACGATATCACTGTTATTATTCCTTTGTCTTGATTTGAGAGAACTGCTGGAGCATGTATACTCGAAGTGAAAGCCTGCGTTGATACAGACAGAAGGACAAATAAAACTAGGCTGAGGGGCAAAAATTTATCCATGAAGGCTCTTATATGTTAATATTTATAATCTCTTCTTTGCCTTTTGAGTTTCAAAAGTCAGATATTGTCTTTTGTTTTCCGGACTTCTTTTCCTTAAACTCATTGAGAAGGTCTATTATGCCAAATACTCCATCATATCCTGGAATTATATTCACACGATCTTCCCTTATATTTTCTATAGCCGTTGCGACATCTTTTTCAGCTTCCCCTAACTCTTCTATGGTGCTTTTTAATAATATGTGGAATTCATTCCCAAAAGTAGATATTAATTTACTATATATATTTTTTACATAATTCGTGTTCTTACCCTTCTTTGAGACAAACGCTATGATCTCCTGTAGGGGTATTATGTGTGAGAAAGGTATGCCTGACTCCAGAACGAATCCATCTGGCCTATCTGCTAGATCATCTATTCTATGCATGACACCTATCGTTAGCCGTCTTCTGCATACTGGGCACAGATTATTGAATTTTCTTGATTCTGAGGGATCCATTGAGATATTACATCTTCTATGCCCATCATAATGATATTTGCCTTCTTCTGGATAAAATTCTATAGTTCTGGAGATCCTCCTTTTCTTTATAGCTTCTATCAGGTTCTTGTAAGATAACTTATCTTTTTCTATATCAATCACCGTTGCCTCTCTACCTAGATTCGGAAGAGAGTGTGCATCGCTTCCAGAGAGAAGAGCAATATCATCCAGAGATGAGAGTCTCCAGTTCATTGAAGGATCGCTGCTCAAGCCTGTCTCCAATGCGTGTATATGCTTATCCTGATTGCCATAAGCCATCTTCAGTGAATCGAATCCAGACATTGATCCAAAGACCCCGAACCAAGGAGTCCATGCATGTGCTGGAAATATAAATGCATCGTTGCTTATTGACCTGATTCCCTCAACGAGCTCTTCCGCGCTTATCGAGAGGATAGGCCTTCCATCTCCCACAAGGCTTCCGTGCTCTGAAAGAAATGAGTTTATGGCCTCAGCAATTTCTATGCTTGGGGCAAGGATACAGTTATGTATCTTTCTCACACTCCCAGATTTGTCGAATATTGATTTTTGGTCTTTGTCTCCCCCAAAGACTGTGCATACCTCAGAGCTCAGTATGAATCTTGTTCCTGTTCCAGAGGATTTTGATTCATAGATGCCCTCTTCACTTTCTGAAAGTTCATCTTTGATCTCTTTAATCCATAGTGGATGCGTGAAGTCCCCAGTTCCAAGAAGGTCTATGCCCTTTTCTTTTGCAGCATTGTCAATATTCTTTATGTTTAGTTGTTCACTGCATGCATAAGCATATTTTGAGTGCACGTGGAAATCAGATATCAACATATTATCCACTTTTTGTAACCCCATTTTTTGGGCATATCTCCTTTATTTGACATTTGCTGCATAATGGCATAGATGATTTGCAGATCTTTTTTCCGTGTGCTTTTAGGACATAAGCGATATTATGCCAGTACCTGTTCTCAACTTTCTGCTCAAGATCCTTCTCTATTATTTCTGGATCCTTGCTCCCGCTAAGCCCAATCCTTGATGAGAGTTTTATCACCCAGGTATCTACTGGAATTCCTTCAACGATGTTGAAAGCATTGATCAGTATTGTATTTGCAGTCTTCCTGCCTATTCCTGGAAGGGAGGTAAGCTCATCGATTCTCTTTGGCACATCCCCATTATATTTTTCTTTTATCATTATGCATGTAGAAATTATGCTTTTCGCCTTTTTTCTTGCAAAGCTGACCTTTTTTATTAGTTTTAGAAGCTCCTCTTCATTCGCACTAGCAAAGTCTTCAACATCCACATATTTTTTGAATAATTCTGGAGAGATGGAATTTACCACCTCGTCACGCGTCTGGGCAGAAAGTATTGCCAATACTAAAAGATGGAGAGGTGTATCAAAATTAAGATAATAAGTGGTATTTGGGTACGCCTTCTCTAGAATATTAATTGCATTTTTTGCTTGTTTTGTATCCAAAATCATACAATTCCCAATTGCAAAGTAATGTTATGGCTTTAACCTATGTCTGTCCCTAGGGAATAATGCACATTCACGTATATTCTTGCTTCCAGTCAATTTCATTGCAAAGCGCTCAAGGCCAATGCTCCACCCCGCATGAGGCGGAGCCCCTTTTCTAAATGCATCTATATAAAAGTCAAAGTTTGATGGATCCAATCCTCTTTTCTTCAATGCTGAAATTAGAAGCTCTGGAAGATGGATTCTCTGAGCTCCGCTGGATATCTCCAAACCTTTGTAGATCATATCAAAAGAGTTGCATACCTCTGGATCATTCTCATTAGGCATGCTGTAGAAAGCTCTCACGCTGGTCGGGTATTCCTTGATTATGAGTAGATCTCCCATCAACTTGCAGGCTTCTTCTTCATGTTCTCTCTTAAGGTCTTCACCGAACCCTATCTTTACGCCATTCTCATTGAGTTTTGATATTACTTTTGAGTAGGTGGTCTCTATTGCGGATGTTTTGGACAAAGATGTACCAATTATATCGAGGTCTTCCTTGTTTTGGTCTACCACATTGCTTATCGTCTTTTCAGCAACCTTCCTCAAAAGTGCTATTGCATCTTCGTATCCCGCAAAACCCATCTCGATGTCCATTTGTGTTATCTCATTCAAATGGAATATTGTGTTAGATTTTTCTGCCCTAAAAACTGGGACTACCATGAATATCCTATCCATTCCACCTATGACTGCCAATTGTTTATATAATTGTGGAGACTGGGCGAGATATGCCTTCTGTTCAAAGTAGTTGAGACTAAATAGATCTGCTCCGCCTTCGGTCGCAGCTTCCACAATCGAAGGTGTTCTTATTTCTTCAAAATTTTCTTTTAACAATGTCTCCCTAAATGTGTCTAGAACTGTTGATTCAATATTGAAGATTGCAGATACTTCGGGCCTGCGTAGGTCTATATACCTATTATCAAGCCGTACATCCAACTCTGCAGGAACCTTTCCAGTGATCTCAAATGGGATCTGTGCGGATAATGGGTTAAGGTTTGTAACAGCTTCAGGAATTATCTCAAATCCCATTCTTGATTCTTTGTTCTGTTTAACCTTTCCTTTAATAGTTATAACGCTCTCTTTTTGCAGTGAAAGGGAAGCCATGACTTCATCGCTGACAACATTTCTCTTTGCAGTTACCTGCGCTATTCCAGTATGATCTCTGATTAGCAGGAAGATTATCTTCCCTATATCCCTCACTTCATGTACCCATCCTGCAACGATGACTTCTTCACCATCCATGGATCCAGAAATGTCTCTCACGTAATGGCTTCTATATAATGAGCGCAAATAAAACACCGCTTAGATAAATTCCTCTCTAAAGGTTTATATTATTGATTGAAAAAGAGAACGAAAAAGAAAGTAAGGAAAAGAGGTAAAGAATGCCTTACCTTGCAAGAGTTATCTCTATTGAGCTCACTTTTGACTTTGTACCATCTTCATTTGCAAGCTCTTCAGAGTTTATTGCTATATTTCCTACCTTTATGTCTGTAATAAACCTGTTTCTGGATATTTCAGCAACATCTACTGCTCTTGATATCGCGTTTCCTCTTGCCCTTATTTTCACACTTCTTGCCCCGTTATTAAACTGGGTTACTACCGCAAGCACATAATTCATTGGAGGCTTCTTGCCTATTAGAACTACATTTTCTGGCATTGAACTTTCTGGTCTCTCTTCTTCATCCATTTTTTTCACCTAGTCTCAGTATAAATATTATCAGTGTATGTTGTTCAAGAATAGATTATGATGTAGAATATATAAAGGTTATTGTAAGGGAAAATGGCATTTTTGCATATCATATGGACTCGTTTATTATCGAAAGGCTTTTTCTGTCGAGCTTGTTAAGATCAATCTCATAAATGTTATCAAACATATCCGTAAGAGTTATCGTTTTACCATCAGAGCTAATGTTCCTTCTTCCTTTTGTATTGATTATAGTTTCTCCATTCTCTGTGCCAACATGCCACTCCAGCTCGTCTCCCTTTATCAATATTCTTTTTATGGTGCGTATTGACGGCTTGAAATTATTCAAGGTTATTGCTTTACTTAATATTTGAATAGATTCATTGTCTAGTGAGGTTATGTCGTCGATAAAGAACACTTCACTTCCGTTTTTATAAAATATCACAGCGTTGGGATTTGATATTGGAAATGGCAATTTTGGCACCAGCCCCAGATTCTTCTTACCTGATGTGTAAATATCAACAATGCTCTCCCTATCACCTTTAGTTATCTTTGCATCTTTAGGGTTTATTATAAATCCATCGATGTAAGAGTATATGGAAGAAATTGCGATGTTTGCTTTCTCTTTCTTGAACTCACCTTTACTAATTTGCCTTTTAAACATGCGATAGAAATCGCCGCGCATCCTCAAGAGGGATTCTGGACTCCCATTTTCACGAATTTTTCCGTTGTCCATCACAACTATTCTATCTGCATTCATAACTTCATGAGCATTGTGGGTTATCATTATTGAAGTCTTTCCCTGCATGAGATTTATTAGGGCCTTATAAATCTCCCTCTCACTATTCACATCGAGGTTTGATGTCGATTCATCGAGTATGACTATGTCTGGGATCTTCACTATGGCTCTGGCAATCGATATTCTTTGCTTCTGGCCGCCTGAGAGGGAAGAGCCTCTTTCTTTGAGATTCGTATCATAAGCCGAGGGCAATTTCATAACTTCGTCATGAACTATTGCCGCCTTGCATGCTGCTATGATTTCCTTTGCGCTTATGTATTTGTTAGATCCATACGCAACGTTGTATGCCACAGTGTTGTCGAAAAGAATCACATCCTGTGGGACATACGCCACTCTGTCCCTTAAATAGTTCAGTTCTATGTCTTTGACGTTTACATCGTTTATGCTAAGTGCTCCACTACTGACATCATAGAACCTTAAGATCATCTTGGATATTGTTGATTTTCCGCTTCCACTCTTGCCCACTATCGCAACCTTCTCCCCTTTGGATATGGTTAGATTTATATCTTTTACAACGTGCAGTAATGGTTCGTATCCAAAGTTTACACCTTTGAAAGTTATCTCTGCATTCAGGTTGGGCCTGTGAGGGTGTTTGCTATTCGTTATCGTTGGCTCTGTTTCCAATAACTCCCTCAGCCTATCTCCAGAAGTGGATGCCTGTTGGATAAAAGGTATTATGTTGCTAAGGTTATTTATGGGACCATAAAACATAGACATGTAGAATACAAACGCAGTTATAACTCCAAGCTGGATTCCGCCCGCAATGACCTGATTTCCACCAACCCACCAGATAAGAATCGTTGAAAATGCAGTTATGAAACCCAACACTGGCCAGTAAAATTGGTTCATCTTTGTGACCCTAACTTGTGATTCGTAAAGAGAATTCAGAAGACCTGAGAGTCTCTTGTTCTCGAAATTTTCTTTCGAAAAGGATTTTACTATGAAATAATTCGGCACAGTATCTGAGATCGTTGCGGTGACATCCGCGTTTCTCCTCCAGTTCCGGTGATAGATCCTATGCGACTTCTTCCTGTATTTTATAAGGGCATATATGGCAGCAGGAACGGGTATTAATATGAATATTGCGAGATTTGCATCCATTGCGAATAGTATCAGACCAACCCCCAGAATCGTTAGGATATTTGTAGCTATTGTCGGGAAACCCCACACCATAAGCCATTGAGTATTTCCAACATCTGTAGTAAGCCTTGAGAGTATTCTGCCAGAAGAGATCTTCTCTATTGAAGATGAGGATAACTCCA
>CAYWXC010000023.1:0-8005 GCA_964462345.1 Microcaldota archaeon
CATGGGAGGATATTGCCTGTTGCAACAGGAATAAAACTTGCAAATAATGGCTTAACAGTAATAGGCACAGGAGGGGATGGAGACGGATATGGTATAGGAAGCGGACATTTCATACATGCTTGCAGAAGGAATGTAGATATAACATACGTAGTAATGACAAACGAAACATATGGATTGACGACTGGACAAGCAGCACCAACTGCGCTGGTCGGAACGAAGACAAAATCAACTCCGTTCGGAGTCATAGAACAGCCAATAAACCCAATAGCCCTTGCAATTAGTGCGGGAGCAACATATGTGGCCAGAGGATTCTCTGGAGATCCCGTGCATCTTTCAGAACTGATTAAGAATGGGATAAAGCATAAAGGATTCGCGTTGATAGATACATTCAGCCCTTGTGTTACTTTTAACCATACAAATACCTTCGATTGGTTTAGAAGAAGAGTGTACAAGCTTGAGCAAGAAGGACATGATTCTTCAGATATCTCAAAAGCATTTGATAAAGCAATGGAAGATTTCAGATCAAACTATGAGAAGATGCCCATAGGATTATTTTACAAGGCTGAAAGACCCACATACGAAGACCTTGACATCTCTTTAAAGGATGGCCCTCTTCTTAATCAGCCATTGCCTAGCAAGGAAGCTATCAAGAAGGTTATAGAAGAAAATATATGATCTCTGCATTGTTGCAATTGTGGCTAGTGGAGCGGAATGAGAATTGACCCAAAACTATTTAAATACAAATACAAAGTATTTGAGTAGATATTTGGTTAACATGAAAATTGAAAGGAATATCAAAACAACGCCCCTCTTTGGCTTAATTTTCGCCATTGCAGCAATCCTTATCCTTGCAATAATGAGCGTGAGATTAAATGCAGTGACAATTACTGCAAATGTAGTCGTATCTGGAGTGTGCGAGGAGTCTTTTTCTCCGACAAATGTGGTCTTCGGATCGATATTGCCAAATAGTAACCATAGTACAAATGTTATTGTCGCATCAACAAACAATGGGAACGAGGGAGCATACATTTTCATATCTGGAGGAAACTGGATAGATACTTCAAACTCCGTAATCGCATTCGGATCCACTAACACATTATGGAGTGCGATAGCGCAGACATCGTACAATGGAATTGGAGTTAATTCAATACCAAGCAATACGCAGATTCTTGTACCGGCAGGAAGCTCTGCAAACATATATTTTGGGCTTGCGATACCTGGAGGCCAGTATGCAGGCACATACAATCAATTGATTACAATAGACAATACATGTTGAGATGTTGAGATGAGAGCAAGCGTTGCAAGTATTTTATTTTCTTTGCTCTTATTTGCATCTGCAACTATGGTCGTAAATGCAGACTTAGGAGAGATTGCAGGAGCCTTGAACTTTAATGTATCAATAGGAAGCACCCAATCTCAGAGCCTTACAGTGTTTAACACTGGAAGTTCGCCAATCGCTTATGAAGCGATTCTCGCAACGATGAGCAGCGTTCCTAATGAAGCGAGCCCCGTAATAATAATCAATCCTACAAATGGAATATTGCAAGCGCATCAGCAACAGGTAATTAATGTTACTGCTTACTTCCCACCATACCAGAAAGTTGATCCAGGATTGAACTGGACAGGGTTGATAGAAGTAAATGAGATCTCAAATACCTTTTCACAGTCAGGGGGCGTATTGAGAGTGGGGGTTGCAAAAGTTATATCTGTGACATCATCAAACCAGGAGATTCGAGTAATAATAAGCTCTTCCCCGCCAACGCAGCAGCAGAACCCTTTCAAGATAATATACGAGAGCGTGGGCGCGGTAGTGATAATAATAGTGTTAATAGCAGTTTACTATGTGTACATGCACAAGAAAGAAAGTAAGAAAAGATAACTGAGATTTTCTGAGGTAACTTTAGATTCACCTTAGAAAGCTATTTAAATATTCTCATTGAATATTCAAGAGAAAGTGTGGCGATAAAATGGTCATGTCTGGAAGAAAAACATTCTTTGTGATGTCGGGCTTTGCCCTGGCATTGATGGTTTCTGTACTCTTAATAACAATGGTCTCAAGCCCTGTTTTCGTTGCGACGTCTTCTCCTGAAAACGTTGTGGCAAACATTGTTGTTCCTGGAGTTTGTGAGATTGCTCTATCATCAAATAGGCTCTCATTTGGTAGCATACTGCCGAATTCAAATTACAGCACAAACGCGCTTGTCTCAGATACAAATGGAGGAAACACTGGAGCATACATTAATGTGTATGGATCAAATTGGATAGATGTATCAAACTCACTTATATCGTTCTCTGTGACAAACACCCTATGGAACTCGATAGCGCAGACATCATATACAGGAACAGCGCTTACTGCAATAGTAGCTAACACGCAGATATTAGTACCTGGAGGGAGCTCTGCCAACATATACTTTGGAGCGGCGGTGCCTGCAGGACAAAAAGCAGGAACATACAATCAAACGATAACTCTCCTGAATTCCTGTTGATGGTGTTGTGAATGATAAGTACAAAATATATTTTGCTCTCGTTATTCCTTCTTACATCGATAACGACCCTGTCTTATGCGGGGCTTGGAGAGCTGGCTGGTGGCCTTAACTTCAATGTTTCGATAGGATCAAAGCAATCTCTGAATTTGACAATATTCAACAGTGGGAATGGTCCAGTAGGGTATGAAGCAAGCCTTATTCAATTAAGCACGATACCAAATGAATCAACCCCAGTGGTAACAATAATACCTTCAAACGGGATATTGCAAGCACATCAACAGCAGATACTTAATGTCACAGTATACTTCGCACCATACCAAAGAGTTGATCCAGGATTGAACTGGACAGGGTTGATACAGGTTCTCGAGATTACAAACAACTCAAATTCAGCAGGAGGAGTTGTGATAAGCGCAGGAGTGGCAAAAGTGATATCCATAACTTCTTCCAAGCAAGTAATAAGAGTAATAATAAGCTCTTCCCCGCCAACGCAGCAGCAGAACCCTTTCAAGATAATATACGAGAGCGTGGGCGCGGTAGTGATAATAATAGTGTTAATAGCAGTTTACTATGTGTACATGCACAAGAAAACATCAGCATATGCTTCTAGAAAAGATAGGAGGTCTAAGTAACCTTCTCTCCTTTCAGGAGGGAGAAAATAGTAAAGTTTAAATATCTGTACGCTCGTTATTATAACTATATTTGGGGCTTGGATTCATAAAAAGGATTAAAAGCTTTTTTAAGCAAATTATTTGTAATTAAGGTCGTATTTTATGAAGGCTGGTGTTGAAAATAAGTTACTTGCAGTTGTGAGAATAAGAGGCGGAGTGAAAGTAAGACAGGAAATCAAGGAGACGCTCTCAAGGCTCAACTTAGACAGAGTCAACAATCTTTCGCTAGTATTTGGCACAAAATCAAACATAGGCATGATTAAGAAATGCAATGATTTTGTAACATACGGAGAGATAACTGAAGAGAAGCTTTCAGCGCTGCTTAATAGAAAGAAGTTTGAGATTAGCAAAGAGGATATTAAAGAGATTAGCGCAGGCAAGCTTAAGCCAAGAGAGAAGATAAACATGCCAATAAGAATGAGCCCACCAAAAGGAGGCTACAAAGGCATAAAAAGAAGCTTTAGCCAAGGAGGAGCCTTAGGATATAGGGGCGATGCTATAAGCGCATTACTTGAGAAAATGAATTGATGATTTTATGGTAGTAAGGATAAAAAGCAAAAGAAGCAAATATCATGGAACCAGAACATGTGGAGCAGGTAATACAAAGAATAGAAGAGGTTCTGGAGACAGAGGAGGAGTAGGGAGAGGAGGAAGAAAGCACAGATTTATATTTAGAGTCATAAATGAGAAATCAATCAAGAAAAAAGGATTCGAGCCATGGAGAAGAACAAGGCTTGATGAGGCTGACCTTGATAGAGTCTCAAAGAAAATAAACGAGTCGAAGGAAGAGAAGCCAACAATAGAATTAAGAGGATTCAAGATACTTGGCGATGGAAAGTTAAGCAAGCCTGCTGTGATAAAAGCCAGCAGTTTCTCAAAGAAGGCCCTCGAAAAAATAAAGGAGGGTGGAGGGGAAGCAGTAAAATTTTAAGTAGGTTTAATGGAAAGAATAGATATAGCGTTTTATACCGATAGCTACTTTCCAGCTGTGGATGGAGTCGTAACATCCATCATGAATTTCAAGAAAGGGCTTGAGAGAAAAGGCCATAGAGTTTATATATTTGCAAGCGTAGATCCAGAGTTCAAGGGAAGATATTCTAAAGAAGATGTCTTTCTTTATGATGGGGTCGAATTCAAACCATATCCGCAGTACAGTGTTGCGTTGTTTCCATACAATGCGGTGCTTAAGGGACTGGAAATGAAGCCAGACATAGTGCACTCACACACTCCCTTCTTTATGGGCTTTGCTGGGCTTGTAGCATCCAAGCTAGGGAAAGTGCCCATAATTGGCTCTTTTCACACAATGATAAATGATAAAGCGTTGGTAAGAGATTATTACCCAAAGAACAAGACACTAAAAGAGTTTACCGCGAAGTATCTCTGGGGATACACGAAATTCTTTTACAGAAGATGCAATATGACAATAACACCAAGCAACAGGATAAGTAGCATGCTTAATAAGTATGGAGTGCCGAATATCACAACAGTGCCAAATAGCATAGACCTATCTGTATTCAATTCGAAAGTAAAGAAAGGCAGCTTTAAGGAAGATCTTAAGATAAAGGATGATGAGAGTATGGTACTCTATCTTGGAAGGATAAGCAAGGAAAAGAAGCTTGAAACAATGATTAAAGCTGCAGCAAAGCTTTCCAAGAAGAAGGTAAAGTTTGTAATAGGCGGAACCGGACCAGCAGTCACATATTATCAAAATATGGTGAAAAGGCTAAAAATAGAAAAGGATGTAAAATTCATAGGATTTGTAGAACAAAAAAAACTTCCATCCCTGTACGCCTCTTCGGACGCAGTCTGCATGCCCTCGACATTCGAGACTCAGGGAATAGTTGCGCTGGAAGCGATGGCCGTGGGGAAACCTGTTGTCGGCGCAGACAGCATGGCACTCTCAGACATAATAAAGAATGGAATAAATGGAGAAAAATTTGCGGCTGGTGATTATATCAGGTGTGCGCAAAAAATAGAAAAGGTTTTAAATAATTCAGAGAGATATAAGAGTGGTACATTAAATACCGCGTCTGAATTCTCAATAGAAAAGATTACAGATAAATTGTTAGATGCTTATAGACTTGTCTTAGCAAAACAGGCGATTAACTGAACGAAGTAGAGAACGAAGCAAAGGAAGAGAAAATAGAAACGACTGAGGCAAAGGCCATAGAGGCAACCGAGGAGAAGAAGCCAAAGAGCAAAGCTGATGAGCTGAGAGATCAGATCAACGAAGAGAGGAAGAAGAGATTTGACCTCATCGGTAGGATTAGATCGCTCAGAAGAAGGCTTGCATACAAGACTGCCGAGCACGAGGCCATCTCAAAGCTCTCGAAGATAAGCCAGGACAAGACAAAGAAGATTGGCTATCTTAGGAGAAGGAAGGAGAACCTTGAGTTCAGGATCGCTACTGAAGCGTTTACGCTCGATGCTGAAAGAGAGCTCATAAAAAAGAAGAATGAGATAGAAGAAGAGCTTAATGACGCGATAAAGAGCTACAGGATCAAGAGAAAGACTGAACTTCTTGCAGGAGATATGGAAAGTATAGGCAAGGAGATAACAGAGCTCGAGACAAAGATCGAAGAATCAGACAAGATGCTTGATAATCTTTACTCAAACTTAAGGCGCATAACAGGTGCAAGTAGGGAGAGGCCAAGGTATCAACAGAAGAGAGAATTCAACGAACCTAAACAGGTTGAGATAAGTTTAGAAGATATAGCAATAATAAAAGACAAAAAGAAACAAAATACAAATGAAGACGGTGCATGAAAGTGAAAGTAAAGTTTTACGGAGCAGCTAGAGAAGTAGGAAGAAGCTGCATAGTTATAGAAAGCAAAGAAGGAACAAGGCTCCTGCTTGACGCAGGAGTCAAATTGGGCGGGGAAGATCAATTCCCTGTCATAGAAGACGAGGAGCTTGGAAGGATAGATGCGATATTGGTAACCCATGCGCATCTTGACCACGTTGGCTACCTCCCACACATATATTCATCAGGATATAATGGATTCGTGTATACGCTGAAGCCGACGTTTGAATTAACAAACGTCCTAATCAGCGATTACATGAAGATATCTAATCCTCAGAATGTAAGCAAGGAAGGATTGAACAAGCTGCAGAAGCATTTCAAGCTTGTTGAATACCATAAAGAATTCAACATAAAAGAGCTTAAAATAAGGTTCTTTCCTGCCGGCCATATACTGGGAAGTGCGATGATAGAGATCATTGATGGGGAGAGCAGGCTCTTGTACACAGGAGATATCAATCTTAGAAGTACGAAGCTCCTGAATCCAGCATACACTGAGAAGCTGCATGTTGATACTCTTATAACGGAGAGTACATACAGCGCTGATGCAGACATTTTCCCATCAGAGAGAGTTGTGTTAGGGGATGTGGTAGCAAGCATTAAGGAAACCATAAATTCTGGAGGAAAGGTCATAATACCAAGCTTTGCAGTAGGAAGGGCGCAGGAAGTGCTTTTCATTCTGGATGACTATATGAAATCTGGAATCATACCAAAAGTGCCAATTTACCTTGATGGAATGATAAACAAGGCCATGAGGATACACAGGCACAATGTGATATACTGCAAAGAAGAGCTGCAAAAAAGGATATTGATGAATGAAGATGACCCATTCAAGAGCAAGCACTTCAACGAAGTCAATACGAAACAGGATAGAAGCAAGGTCATTAAGGAAGAGGGATCCTCAATAATAGTGACAACAAGCGGAATGATAACAGGCGGGCCTGTAATCAAATATCTTGAGAGGCTAGGCTCTGATGAAAAGAACAAGGTCATACTTGTTGGATATCAGGCAGAGGGCACTAAAGGAAGGGCCTTGAGTGATGGAGCTAAGGAATTAATAATAAATGAGAAGAAGATCCAGATAAACCTAAAAGTCGAGCAATACCACCTCTCTGCGCACGCGGATAGGCAGCAGCTCATGAGCTTTATAGGCAAGGTAAATGGATTGAAGAATATATTCATAGTGCATGGCGAGCCGAAGAAGCAGCTTGAGTTCCAGGAAGCTCTTAAACATAAGTACAATACAGTAATGCCTGTGCCAAAGGAAGAGTATATTTTCTGATTCTGTGGGTAAATGAAAGCTGAGAAAGCCGAAGTATATGCTGCAAGTCACTTAGGCTTCACGGCTGAGGGAAGATTGTATTACAGGCGCGAGCTTCTGCCAAAGTTAAGGAAAGCTGGAGTGAGAATAAATGATCCTTGGAGAGAGTTATTGAGATATGATGAGGAGATAATAGTTGATAGGCTTAATCCAATAACAAAGGAGCTTGGCCTGAAAATAGGGAGAAAGAACTTTTCTATGATTGATAGGTCTGATGCTGTATTCGCTTGCCTTAATGGAACAGATGCAGATAGCGGGACTAGCACAGAGATAGGATACGCTTATGCCAAAGGCAAGAAAATAATAGCTTACAGGGATGACCTTAGGCTAACTGGAGATAGTCCAGAAATACCGGTTAATCTTCAGGTTGCAACAGCGATTTATTTATCAGGTGGCGATATATATGGCAGTCTTGAAGATGCTGCAGTAGCGCTTGAGAATATGATTCCTGAACTATTGAAAAGCAGGATACGGGCTTGATTGGGGTTACCAGGATTTATCTTTTTCTATTACAAAATCATCAAGAACTTCCTTATCCTCGATCTTTCGCTTTTCGATGCTTCTAACATCAATCTTATCCGTTATGTTTACGCTGATTTCCTTCTCAAAGTCTTTGATGGAATCATCAGCACCATATGCCAGTATCTTAACGCTGCCATTGGAAAGATTCTTTACGCTGTCTCCTCCAAGACTTCCCTAACTATTGCATCAAGTGGTTTTTCTCCCTTTT
>CAYWXC010000024.1:0-7493 GCA_964462345.1 Microcaldota archaeon
CCATAATAGTGCTTGAAACAGCGACGAATGGGCCAGACATGGCACTTCCTGATCTGGAAGGCTTTTTAGCCTTAAAGGAACTGAAAGAATTGAAGTCGCTAATAATCTTGGATAATACTTTGCCTACTCCCTCTACAATAACTCCAGATAAAATATTCAAACTCGCTGAAGGTCTGAAGATTCTTGTTGTAGAGAGCGGAACGAAGTTTTATGCGCTAAACGAAGAGACTCTTGGAGTCACATACTCAAATGATCAAAATTTGATAGCAAGACTCAGAGATGAACGCTCTACTACTGGTACCATACTTACACTCTCACAAACTCTCCTTCTTCTAGATGTTCTCAAAAAAACGTACAATCTTGATGATCCAAAAGAGATAAAGGCGAGGTTTGATAGGAGAAATAAAAGGATAATATATAATGCCAAGATTCTTGCTTCCGAATGCGAAAAACACGAAGGCCATAGCAGCTTGACCATATCTTATCCTAACCTCATAAGCCATCCTAATCATAATCTTGCAATGGAAAGGTATCCTGATGGCTCATCTCCATTATTTTTCATAACGAGTAAGAAAGACGGAGAATATCTGCCTCATTTCGAAACGCGCTCAGGACCCAAAGATCAATTCGAAGTACTGGAAGAATTGTTAAAAGATCCTTTTCTTAGAAGCAAGCTTGTACTTAGGCAAAGTTTTGGATTTGATTCCACAACAATATATCCTTATCCAGATCCCACAATGCCATGCATAAGGGTTTCTGCAGGAACAGAGGCTACTGATAAAGTTAAGGAGCTTGGAAATGCATTGAGAAGGGCAGCATCCAGACTTTAATGCACCCATAATCAATAAAGTGATATCTCACTTTACTTGTTGTCTCTCTGCATGTAATGATGTTCGTACTTCTTAGGTTTGAGTTTTGCCAAAAGGTGTGAGAATGCTATCATTGGGTCGCTCACATCTCCGCACGAGTAGATATCTACTGTCGCATACTCGCTCTCTGGCCAGGTGTGTATGCAAATGTGGCTTTCCTTAAGAAGCGCTATAACCGACACTCCTCCAAAGTCGGGCGAATACATGTTATTGAATTTGTACTTGATCATCTCAACTATGTGCATCTTTCCAAGCGCAGCTGCCTTTACAACCGCTTCTTCAACGAATCCAAGATTAGAGATGGTCTCAGGATTTATCCCGAATAGATTGGCATAGACATGCTTGCCAATTACTTTGTATAATGCAACTTCTCTTTCTCTCTCTATAGCCACATTTTTTGCCAATAATAACACCTCTTTTAATCATAACAACTTTAGGTAATTGCTCATCGTCTTTGGTATCTTGAACAATGAACCATGAATCTCTTCGTCGTAGAAGAGCAGCTTTTCCGCAAATGTTTCTGTCTTCTTCTTAATCTCCTCTTTGCTTACATTTTCAGGATCGTGTTTCTTTGAAGCTACGGAAAACAGGAATTCGGAATCAAACGATGGAAGATAGAACTTTATCGGTTTTACTATGGGGAAGACATTTTGCAAATATTTTGGTCTTACTGCATAAAACCATTTTCCTTCTTCTACTTCATCCCAACTAGTAACTACATATATTCCTTTATCTGTAAGAAGATTGTATATTGATCTAGCAAAGCTCTCGGAATATAATCTTTTTGAGAGCTCGCTATTTCCCGTAGCGTCTGTCAAATCTCCTATAATAATATCATACTTTTCTTTCGCATTCTTGATGAATTCAAAACCATCCTGTACATGGATGTTTAATCTCTTATCATCGTTCTTCATTGCATAAGGTAGATACTTTTTGCAGAGCTCTATCACTTCTCCGTCTATCTCTATCCAATCGACTATAATGTCTTTGTATTTTAGGAGTTCCACCGCTGTAGATCCTTCGCCTCCTCCTATAACCAACGCTCTTTTGGGATTTTCTAGAGAGACCATGCTTGGATGAACAAGTGCTTCATGATAAACAAAGTAATCTTTTTCTGATGACTGGACTATATCATCGAGTGCAAGAAATGTACCTAAATATGGAGAATGAGCTATGAGAACCTTCTGCATTTTTGTTTTGCCTTGGTAGATTATACTGTCGACGTACCTATACAGTACGGAGCCTCTGAATTCCTCGACAAGGTATAATCCATTTTCCATTTCTCAACCCTTCAGCAACTATAACGGTCTTACACCGTTAGGCCTTTCGACTTTAAACCTAAATTAAACCTAAATATTTATATCTAAAAAACATTCTAACAAAAACTGAGACAACATTTTTAGCAACAAACAACTGCATTTTACTGATTTTACGAACACATCGCTTAAAAGAATTAAGCATTTATAATGTAACGTATAACCCTAATCCTATTTAAGTTTTTTTACTGCTCGCTTTAATGTTGCTATCTGATAGTGTTTTTCGATACTAGGAATTGATAAAATAACACTTCTCAACTGAAAGACGCTCCAAGATACACACGGCAATAACTAAAAAGTTAATAGTGGTTATAGCTTTGTCTGCTTGGTGTAACTGTGAAGGAACTAAAGTTCGTCGACGTTGGGGAAGGGATTACTGAAGGAACTGTTCAGAAATGGCTTGTCAAGGATGGAGAAAAGGTTAAAGAAGACCAATCCATAGTGCAGGTGGAAACGGACAAGGCCGTTGTCAATGTTCCTTCGCCTGTCTCTGGAATAGTGCGATTCAATATCAAAGAAGGGTCTACTATCAAGGTTGGCGATACTATTGCATATATAGGCGAAGAATCAGAATTATCTTCTATAACTATTGGTTCGATATCTTCAGAGGCCCAGGTGGAGAAGCAACCAGAACCACAAAAGGAACCAGTGAAAAAAGCAGAAATCAAGAGTGAAAGCCACGAAATTATAGCTGCTCCATCAGTGAGGAAGATGGCAAGAGATATGAAAATAGATATTTCAAATGTCCATGGAACAGGCCCTGGGGGCAGGATACTTGAGAATGACCTCAAGAGTTTTGCAGGCGCATCACAGCAACCAAGAATGGTTCCAAAATTCTCTGAAGTTCTCGAGGAATCCCACAAGGACAATATTGAAAGAGTACAGATGTCCTCAACAAGAAAGGCGATAGCCAAGAATATGGAGCTTTCATGGACTATTCCAAGAGCAGTTCATATGGACCTGATAAATGCAAATCATATTTACGCAATAGTTCATGACCACAAAGAGGCAGCGGCGAAGATGGGTGTAAAGTTAACTTTCCTTCCTTTCATAATTAAGGCAGCAATAGAAGCTCTTAAAGAGAATCCAGGATTTAACTCAAGCTATGACCATGATTCACAGGAGATAATATACAAGAAATATTATAATATTGGAATAGCGGCAGAGGCTCCGGATGGATTAAAGGTTGCTGTGATTAAAGATGCTGATAAGAAGAGCATAATGCAGATAGCTAAAGAGATCCAGAAGCTTAGCCAGAAAGTCAAGGATAAGAGCATATCTATAGAAGAGATGAGGGATAGCACCTTCACAATAACCAACATAGGCAGCCTTGGCGGTGGTTTCTTATCTGTGCCCATGATAAACTACCCTGAGGTAGCGATACTCGGGATACATCTCATTAGAGAGATGCCTGTTGTAGAAAAGGGCGATATAAAAGTTGGAAAAGTTCTTCCATTCTCACTTACCTTTGACCACAGGGTTGTTGATGGGGCAGAAGCAGTGCTATTTGGAAATGCGATAATAAAGTACCTGGAGGATCCAGAATTCCTTCAGATGCTTGGGTGATTTTTTGGTAATGGGCTCTCTTCCCGAAGAAGTTGATCTTGCAGTCATAGGTGGCGGGGTCGGAGGTTATTTCGCAGCAATCCGCGCAGCGCAATTGGGTCTCAGCGTTGCCCTTGTGGAAAAAGAGAAACTCGGTGGCCACTGCTTGAATTATGCATGCATACCCTCAAAGACAATGATTCATATATCTGATATATTTTATGAAGCCCAAAACTCAGAAAAGTTCGGGATAAAAGCAAACATTAGCTTAGACGCAAAGAAGATGTACGCGTGGCGCATGGGAGTCTCAAAGAAACTGGAAGAAGGTGTGGGATTTCTATGCAAATCCAATGGAATCGAAGTGATAAAAGGAAGCGCAACCTTTCTCTCATCAAGCACCCTGCAGCTTACCAACGGTACCTCTCTTGACTTCAAGAAAGCGATAATAGCTACAGGTTCAGAGCCAACACCAATACCTGGATTCGAGTTCTCAGATACTATAATCGACTACAAGAAAGCGTTAATGCTTGATTTCGTGCCAAAGAGCATTGTAATAATAGGGGCAGGCTATGTTGCTGTGGAAATAGGGACAATGTATGCAAAATTAGGGTCCAAGGTCTCCATAATAGCGAGATCCGATCTCCTTTCCCATTTTGACAAGGAAGCAGTCTCATTGGTAAAGAAACGCATGGAAGAGCTCGGCGTAAAGATCTTTACCGGAGCGACCCCAAAATCTCATGATGGCAGATCGGTAATGCTTAGCAATGGAGAAATAACAGAGGGCGATCTGATAATTGTTGCGATAGGGCTTTCACCATACACCAGTGGCTTGAGCCTTGATACAACCAAAGTCCAGCTTGATGATAAAGGATTCATAAAGGTCGACAGTTCGATGCAGACATCGGATCCAAACATCCTTGCAGTTGGCGATGTTGTCGGATCCCCACTGCTGGCGCACAAGGCAATGAGGCAAGGAATAATTGCGGCGGAAGTGGCAGCAGGGAAGAATTCTGCTTTTGATAATGTTGTGGTACCAGCGGTCATATTCTCAGATCCAGAGATTGCCATAGCTGGAGAGCTTGAGGGAAATGGCATAACTATCTCGAAGTTTCCATTGACTGCACTCGGGAGGGCGATAGCTCTCGGAAAGACGAACGGATTCGCAAAAATGGCTTATGATAAAGACAATATGGTTAAGGGAATAGAGATAGTTTCTCCGGATGCTGGGGCGATGATAAGTGAGGCAGCTCTTGCCATAGAGATGGGAGCCACACTAGAAGACATAGCAGACACCATACATCCACATCCAACTTTCAGCGAATCGATACAGGAAGCGGCTGAAGCGGGCCTGGGAAGGCCCATGCATTTTTTCATACCAAAGGGCTGATTCTTCGATGCGAATAAAGCTAATCAAGAATAGGAATTATCCTGAGCTCAAAAAATTTTATGAGGAATTTGATGTTGGCGACGACGGAGAAATATGCGTGGCTGTTGGTGGGGACGGGACCTTTGTAAAAGCTGCAAAAAGTTTTCCTGGACCGATACTTCCGATAAGGAGTGATGATCCTGGAAGCGTTGGCTATTATGCGGATATCAGCATAAAGGATATTGATTTTGCAATAGTCAATCTTAAAAAGAAAAAATACACTATAGAAAAGCTTTCAAACAAGATAGCTCTTTCACATAGCGGCAAGCGATATTATGCTGTCAATGAGGTTTTGCTCTCAAATATGCGCGGAGAGATAAGCTTCAAGGTCTTTGAGAGAGAAGGTGGCAAGAAAAGGCAGATTTATCCTTATGTCATGAGCGGCGATGGCATAATAATAACAAGCATGATAGGATCGACAGCATATAATAAGTCTGCCGGAGGTCCAATACTCTTAAGCTCAAAAGTGGTCTGCATAACTTTCCTTAATGTCGATGGGCCATACAAAAACCCAATTGTCGCGGATTCGTCAAGAGAGTTTGAGATAATTGTGGAGAAATATAATGGCACATTGAGATATGATGGCATAAATGTGGCAGTTCTAAGGTCTGGGGAGAGCTTCAAAGTGGGGCTCTCAGAAAAGGAACTCAAGGTAATAAGATTTGATTCGAAGAGAGAGGAGTTCTCAGCTAAGCTGGAGCGCATAATAAATAGCAAAATGATAAAGGAAATTAAATAATATTACTCAAAAATGTTGACGCGTTGCTAATTCTCGCACGTTCACATCTCTATAAAGAGATCACCGCCTTCTTCAACGATCTTGTAAGATTTGGTATCACTTGCCCAGGGGGTGTTCTCATTTGCCTTTCCATTCATTATGCAGAATGCCCCACTGTGCCATGAACAGATAAGCTCATCTTTATCTACGTATCCATCTTCAAGAGGCCCTCCCTCATGCGTACACTCTGAATCCATCGCATAGATAGCGCCATTATGTTCGAGAACTACAATACTCTTTTCTCCAGCCATCGCCTTTGTAGGGGCGTCTACCTTAACATCCTCCTTTTTAATGTCTAATTTATACCTTTCCATAATCTAACCCTTTTCCTTAAGCTCTTTAAGCCCTATCATAGAGAGTGCATTCCTAGCGGCATTTGCATACTTCTCATTCACGAGCACATACTCTTTGGAATATGTAGATATCACAAGCAGGCTTATTCCGAACTTTGCTATAGCGCCACTCACGGCTGCAAGAAGGCCAACAGTATAAAACGGCATTGAGGGATTCAGCTCTATTATACTGTAGTTTTCTCCTCTCCTCTCTTCAAGTTCAAGCTGTTTTATATTTTCCTCAAGCGTTACTACTGTAATCTCATCATTATCTGAAGAGATCATGAAATGCCTTCCATGCTCTGGGATTTTTCTAACCTTCGCATATACAAATTTCCCATGCTTTAGCCTAAAAGTGCTTCTTTCTATTACTCTCTGGAGTTCAGGCTTCTCCTCCTTCTGCCTTGTCAATCCCCCAAGAACTTTGTCTATTCCAACATCTTCTTTATGTTTCTCCAAGACCGCCATACAAAAGCACTATATCAGAATCCATAATTCTATAAATTAATAAATTATTACTCCACAAAGACATATCATGCAATTTGCATTACTTCTATACGAAGCATTCGCATTGCTTGTCTTCTCATTTCTAATGGCTCTGGATTTGAGCAACTTCAGAACTTCGCGGAAGGCCAAGAATGCAGAATATCCTTTATTCGATCCAAAAGCATTGGTCATTGTTCCATGCAAGGGCGAAGACCTTACTCTAAGAGAAAATCTAATCTCAATAAAATCGCAAGATTACAAGAATTACAATGCTGTTGCAGTAATAGACTCTAAGGATGACAAAGCTTTAGACTCAATCAAATCGGCAGGAATAAGCTTTATTCTTTCCAATTCTCTCTGCAGCAATTGCAGCGGCAAGGTAAGAGCAATCGCCACTGCAATAGAAACTTTCCCTGATTATGATGTTTATATCATCGCTGATTCCGACATCTCCGTAGATGAAGACTGGTTATCCAGGATAGTCTCTCCTTTACAGGATAAGGGCGTTGGTATCTCGACAATGTTCCCGTACTTCAATCCCGTCTCGGGGTTCTGGTCAAAGGTCAAGCTAATCTGGGGGTTTGTTGGCGAGAGCCTGATGCGTTCTGAACGAACAAGGTTCGGTTGGGGGGGCTCTCTCGCATTTAGGCGATCATTAATAGAGGACTCGATGGATTTCTTCAAAGATTCAGATTTTTCAGTATCTGATGACATAACTCTTACAAAGCTCTGCAGGAAAAA
>CAYWXC010000025.1:0-7254 GCA_964462345.1 Microcaldota archaeon
CAGCTCCTACCTCTGAAAAAGAAGGAAAAGGGACCCAGACAGAAGCATCTCCGAAACTAGGGGAGACCAGATTAACTTATCTTCTGCCTGCCATTGCCGTGATAATAATTCTTGCATATTTTCTGGTCTTACCTACGATATCTCTAAAGAACCCGCTTCTTACTAATACTCAGGTTAACTCCCTCTTTGGAACAAGCTCTTGCTACACCGAGACAATAACAAACAGCTCATTATCTGAGTATGGCAAACAATTCCCACAAATCAAAGGGAATGTCACATCTGGCTGGGGCCTCCAATGCAAGAAAACCACAACAACATACAATGAGACTTTATCCGAGCTAATATTTCAAACAAACTCTTCTGCTTCTGTGGCTTCCTCTTTATATTATTATTCCCTAAACCATCTGCTTGCATTGTCTGCCACGAGCAACACGGCCGTGAATACGAGTCACCTTTCCGGCCTGACTTACGGTGCCAGTTATAATCTAGCAAAGGTTACACAGCAGAAAAATGGGAAGAACACTACAACAATAATACTCACAGAATCAAAGAATGATTATGCTGCTCTGGTTGTCTTATACAACACCGAAACAACACTCAACACCTCCCTTCTTCTCACTTCTGTAAGTGAGAAGTTAAATTAGCAGGCGCTTATAGTATAAAGAGCAGCAATATATTGCCTACAAGTATGGAAAGCACGGTACCAATAAGTACGAAAAAAGCCAACGGTATGGAGTTCCTATAAACCGGCACCTTCTTTTTTAACTTATTTGCATCTTTCAAAAAAGAGCTTTCCACAAGGCGCCCAAAACTTCTTGATTTGGCTTGGAAGAAAGAGATCTCCTTCTCAGTCATAAGATTTAGTGCAAGCATATCTCCTTCCTCGAGTTTTGAAGGATATACAAATTCGACCATTCTCGAATTTATCTCAACTCCATAATAACTCACCAGCGACGCAGCACACGCAAAAACAAGCAGCAACGCCAACCCAACCAGACTGATTCCCATAGAGTATTCTATGAAAAGGAGGAGCAACAAATAAGCGGCAAGAAGCGCTATGGCTCTGAACCCGTTCTTCTTTTCCGAGTTCCTGCGGCTTGCTTCTCTATTCTTTTTTGTAAAAATCAGGTAATATATTGGCATCATAATTACGGCAGCATAACCTGCAGTTATCAAAACGGAAAAAATGAATGGGAGCTGATATTGCGGGACACTCGTAAGGTATGCACTGGGTTGTATTGGCAATATTAAGCTAATCGCCACAAATTCATAAATATCTCCGGCACCGAGAAAGCCCGTCTTGTATGCAACATACCCTAACGAACCTATTGCCAAGGCGAGAAGAAGATCAAGCTCCAGCACTTGCAAAGGATATGTTATGGCGAAAAGGAATCCCACCGCAAGCGTGGCATACACTACCATGTTTGGAACATTTCTTTTATTGAAAAGATCAAAACCTGCGTAGATAAGAGCCACAGACAAAAGCCCAAGCACTCGTAACGAATAGGACAACATCTCAACTACCAACACTCTTATACAAATGGCTAATCTGATAGCAGTAGATAATTATATATACGTGTTACATATAAGGTATAAAAGCAAAAGGATCATCATTCGGTGTTTATTTGGGAAGTATACCTAGAAAATGGAAGAAGAAAGGAAGAATGCGCTGGAAATGGGTTAAAAAGAAAAGAAAGAGAGTAAAGAGAGCGCAAAAGAGAAGAGTAGGAGAACTCTGATGATGCTGGATATAAATGGCAGCTAGAAAGCGAAGATCCTATACTCGAAGAAAGACAACTTTTTTCGAGCAACGGTGGATCAGGGTAGCAATTACTGTCTTTGTGGTAGAGTTGCTGATACTTGCACTTTTCAGCATGGCCCCCCTTTCTAGCTCCCAGCAAACATCACTGCTCTCACAATATAGTACTCTTGAAAGTTCGATCACAAACAAATCTTTTATATATCAACTTCTTTTCATAGCGCCCCACAACATGCTGATAGCAGCAATAGATGAGATTCCAATATTGGGATTGGCGTTTTTCGGATATTCAATAACGCAGACGGCGATGTTCCTCAATGCATATGCTGTATCAATAAATCAGCCAGGCATTGTGCTAGTACTTGCTCTATTCTTCCTTCCACACACTATCCTGGAGCTTCCTGCATATGCCTTAGCAGTAACAGAAAACCTCTTTTTGTCATATGCTTTATTCAAGGGTGGTTTCAGAAAGGAGCTAAGGCGTGCAGGCGTAGTTCTAGGAATCATAATAATCGAGTTGCTTATAGCAGGATCGTTTGAGTCAGCAGAGCTTCAACTCAGCACCTACACTGCGTTATTGCTATGGATACCATTTATCATATTGATATCTTCTCTGCTCTTTTTCTTGCTTAGAAGAACGCGTACAAGCCAGAAACGAAGAGTCAGATGACTGTCCTTATCTGATATCTCCCTCTCTTTTCTATTTCGTTTAGCCTTAATACTACCTCTTTTCCACCATGTGCAGTCTTAATATAACTTTTTTCCAACCTTGAATAATCTCTCTTCCCAATAGACCTCTTTATCAGAAGGAGATCTATGGCTCTGCCTTCAGTACTTTCTGTTATCTCGGACAAACCAAAATCAATAACATACAGGCGCTTTTCCTTAATCATTAAATTTGCGGTAGTAAAATCTCCATGAACGACTCCTGCATCGTGCAGGAGAGCCAGAGTTCTTCCTATTTCTTCAGGAACCCAATTCGGCAAACTCCCAATATCTTTCAATACCTCTCCATCAACAATTTCAAAAAATAATGCAAATTTGCCACACGCCACGAGTCTTGGTACTGGCACTCCTGACCTGTCTGCTTTCTCCATACATCTGGCTTCTCGTTTGGTCCTACCCTCCCTCAGATCCAAATCAAGCTCTTCAACTCTATACTTCTTTCTGTAGCGAATCTTTGCCGCCACCTCCGCCCCCATGAATCTTATGGAATAAACTTTCGCTTCCGCGCCTTCAGAGATCAATCTCATTTAATCAGCCAGGTATTCTACCTCATTAACTCTATACTTCTGTTCATAGTCGCACTCTTCAACATTGACAGAATATCCTTTTTTTAATACCCGCTCCGCAAGCAGTGCTATCATTGCTCCGTTATCTGCGTTAAACTCGTTTGGGGCAGCGCCAAATCTTATTCCATGTTCCTCAGAAATTTCTTTCAACATCTCTTTAAGTCTATCACTCTGAGCCACTCCTCCACAAACACACAATTCCTTGCTTTTTGTAAGAAGAAGTGCTCGTTCAGTGGCTTCGCAAAGCATTGCAAAAGCAGTTTCCTGCAGCGAAAATGAAATATCTTTTTTGCCAATACTCTTTGATAACTCGACAGCCTTTGTCATAAGCCCGGCAAAAGCAAAATCCATTCCCTTGACTGTGTATGGTAATCTCACATATTTTCCTCCAACCGCGATCTTTGCTACGCTAGAACCCCAGGCAGGATCAAGCCCAATCTTCCTTGCGAAAGAATCAAGCATATTCCCCACTCCTATGTCAAACGTTTCTCCAAGAACAACATAATGTCTTCTTTCCGCGTCTAATTTAAGAATCTGCGAATTGCCTCCACTTACATAAAGTGCCAGTGGATCTTTCATATTCAAAAGCCTTTTTGCTACCTCAATATGCGCCATTCCGTGGTTGAGTGGAACAATCTTTAACCCTAATTCCCTTGCCATCTCTTTCGCTTTGTCCATTCCCACCCTCAAACAAGGTCCTATTCCGGGCCCCATCGTGTATCCTATCCCTGAAATATCCTCTACGTCAATTCTGGCAGCTTCCAAAGCCTGATGGATGGTCTTGTCAGCATTTGTTTTATGGAATTCGGCAACCTTTACTGGTATCATGCCTGTTTTACCTATGGGATAAATAGACTTCACATTAGACAATATCTTCCCATTATCAACTATGCCTACACCGAAAGTATGGGCGCTGCTTTCTATACCTATAATTGGCATTATATTCAACCTGTGAAGAGAAAACACTAAAATACTAATCAGGAAGATATTTATTATGGCTTTATTTGATATCAACCGGCAATTAAATGCTTTCAGAAGCATCTCTTTCAAGCCTATGGCGTGTCGGTACTGTTGGTCTTCGGTCCTTTCACCCACTGGGAAATACTCCTTCTGTCAATTTTGCGGTGCGTATACCGAAGGGGGAGCAGATCCTGAAAAACCAGAAGACATATCCTTCCATAATACTATGCTCAAAATCCATTCTTCTATAAGCGAAGGTTCAGTAGATACTGCAAAGTCTCTCTCCTCAACACTGTTTACAAGGCTTTCCGACCCGGAAAAGCTGTTCTGCGGAGGCGCGCTTTATCTATTCTTTTCGGATAATGCTTATTCCAACAAGGACTATGCTCTAACTGGATTCATGGAAAAAAATTCTGCAAACGTGTACGAGTCTCTCGACCTGATCTCAAAATCAAAAGAATTCTTCTATAAAACAGCATGGCTCATCGATTCAACACATTCTGAAGAAAGGGATGAAAAATCCGAATTTATCGCCTTTCTGTCATTTATGTATCTAAAGCAGCACAAAAGAGCCAAGCAGCATCTAGATGTATTAAACACAGTAAGCAAAACCGCGCTTCAAAGATATGCTGATATGATTTATTCTGTAGAATTGGGGACCAAAGACGCCGCAGCAAAAATCGAGACTCTTCTGAGAGAAAACGAGATTAATTCATTCTTCTATCTTGGAAAATATCTGGCGAAGCAAAGAAAATTGACTGAAGCCGAGGCCTTGTTGAGTGCGATAACTTCGATATGCAAGCATCCCCAGGCAGAAGAGATGCTCAATAAAATACGCAACACAGAACAAGCGCTATCGTTGCAATAACCACAACACAACTAATTAATACTTTTAGAACGAATTAGTCAACTAAAGGTCATATCATGCCAAGCAAAACATTGATACTGGTAGCCGCATTCATACTTGTTATAGCAATACTTGTCTTATATCTTGCAACGAGGTCAAACCCCCTCATACCTCCAATAATACACATACAGCCAGGAAATACTAATACAACTGTAAACACGACAAATACCACCATACCTACAAACATTATGAACAACACCAACTCTTCTGGCCTAAGCGGAGAGTGCATTTCTACTACTGAAATTGTTCCCATACCAAACGGCAACTTCAGCCTCGGCACTTATCAGTCCTGGAACACCACTGGGCTCGGATTTGGTTCAGAGCCATTCAACATAATAATTGCAAACAACGAAGGCGCATATTATGGAGCCCCATGGTCCGGTTACAATGGGGTTTTTGTCGCAACAACTTATTCTGGCGGAATCTCTTTCCAAAGCGGAAACATCACTTCTGATTCTTTCTTGGTCACAGAACCATATCTTAACTTTAAGATAATATCTCCACAGAATAGCCAGCTTTACATTGAATTATTGACAGATCACCACCCCTTCATCAAGATTCACTATGACACATACCAGGCGCCAAACAATACAAACGCAGCAACACATTTTGTAAATGCTAGCATACCTCTAGTAAGCCTTCTATGCAAATATGTGCGCGTAAGAGTTGTTGCAAATGTTCTTGGCACTGTTACAACAAGAAACCAATACATAGCTGTAACAGACTTTCACCTCTCAAGAGTGCCCTATTCTGAGGGAGGTATAATAGTCAATCAAACAATATCCTGAGCTGACTTTTATGGGAGACGGACTCAGAATCTATAATACCTTGACAAGGCAATTAGAAGAGTTTCAGCCAATGGAAGACCAGATGGTAAGATTCTTTGTATGTGGTCAGACTGTTTACGACGACGCACATTTGGGACACGCAAAGGCATACATTAATTTTGACATAGTCGCAAGATGGATCAGGCATCTTGGTTATAATTTGCATTACATACAAAACATAACTGATGTTGACGATAAGATCATTGCGAGAGCCAAAGAATCAAACAAAGACCCCACCGCACTTGCAAGGGAATTTGAGTCCAGATTTATGGAAGACATGGAGAAGATAGGCGTGAAGGAAAACGTGGATCAATATCCGCGCTCCCACGACTATATAAATGAGATTCGCATGCAGATTGAACTTCTGCTAAAAAAAGGATACGCTTATTTTTTAGACGGTGATGTTTATTACGATATATCCAAATTCAATGACTACACAAAGCTCTCTGGAATGAAACTTGAAGAACTTGAGAAGCACAGGATAGAGCCAAAGGAGGGAAAGAGAAACTCTTATGATTTTGCATTATGGAAGGCATCAAAAGAAGGGGAGCCAAGTTGGAAAATCTCTTTAAATCCAGATGGCAAAGAAATTATTCTCGAAGGAAGGCCTGGGTGGCACATAGAAGATACTGCAATAACCCACGCGATATTTGGCCCGCAATATGACTTGCACGGAGGAGCCATAGAATTGGTCTTTCCACACCACTCAAACGAGATAGCGCAGGCGGAAGCGGCTTTCGGCAAAAAGCCCTTTGTTAAGTACTGGCTACACGCCGGGGTACTAAATATAAAAGGGGTGAAGATGAGCAAGAGCCTCAGAAACTTCATAAAGATCCGAGACGTACTCCTGTCATATACTGCAGAGACTCTTAGGTTGTTGATATGCTCTACGCATTACCGAAAAGAGATGGATTATGACGAGAACCTCATAAAGAATGCTGGAAAGAGGCTATCTTACTTATACGCCGCACTGGGCATATTTTATAATATGCGCGAAGGCACTTCAAATAAAGAAGGCTCTGAACATATAAAAACAGAAACAACCATATTTGCAGATGCATTCACAAAAGCCATGAACGACGATTTTAATACGCCTCAAGCATTAACTGAACTAACCATAATGATTAATACACTCAGAGAATTTGCCGAAACAAACAACGAAATTGACACAGAAGCAAAGAGCAATGCGCTTTCTTCCGTGCTTAAAATGGCAAATACTATGGGGATTCTCATAAACGAGAGTTACAAGGTGGAAATAAGCACAACAGCACTGCACCTTATAAGCGAGCGAGAACGCCTTAGGCACGATAAGAAGTTCGAGGAAGCAGACACCCTACGCAATCGCCTAAAGAACGAATTCAAAATAGTTCTGGAAGATACTGAATATGGTACTGTCTGGTACAAAGAGCAATAGTGCTTATGTCCTCTTAAATTGGAACAAATTACAGATAATGTTTAAATATAAGTTAGTATAATAGATAAACAGTGTAAAAATGTCTGGTTCAGCTA